>CAWVZQ010000165.1:0-6380 GCA_963934405.1 uncultured Opitutales bacterium
GTCGTGCTACCTGATATGATTCCGGTTGTCGGGTTTACGGCCAGCCCTGAGGGTAGGCCGGCTGCGAAATAGTTCTGTGGACCTCGTTGCGCTGTGATGGAATACTGATTTGAACTTAGACCGACAGAGGGCGGGTTGCCTTTAAATGGGTGGGAAGGCGGCAAGTTTCCTTGCAATCCCCACTTGTGGGCAAGGTAGCCCGTCACCTTGTCCTCGTCCGCGGGCAACAGCGTGGTGTTGAATGATACAACTTCTGCCACATTCATCCTCAGGTCGTCCCAGCTTTCCTGGCGACCCAGTTTCCATCCCGACCTGACGCTCGTGTCGTTACTGTTTCCGGTTATCCTCACGATCATGAAATTGTTATGGTCGCTCATCTGGAAATTGCCGCTCAATTCGCTACCGCCGTTCTGCCTGACGGCAGCAGGATACATCCCGTTCCAAAAGGTGCCATTTGGGTTGATCAAGTATCCACTTTGCACCGTGCTGCCTAGCACGGTACCCCAGCTGCCACCTCCGTTTATTTTGAAGACGATGTACTGTTGTTTGGAAAACAGGTCACCCGAGATGTTTGAGTAGGAGTCGTTGGCGGAGAAACTAACCGTCGACATGCCGTTGAGCGAGTTGGCGGTAACCGAAATGGTACCATTTGCCTTCGTCGCCGTATGACTGTTTCCGGATTTGTCACTCCAGTTTGTATTCGTGGTCGAGCTGTCGTTCGCGTCGAACCAAACATTAGGCGGATCGGTGGTAAGATGAAGAGGCTTAAAGGGAACTGGCAGGATTCCCGACTCATCTTGGATATATCCCTTCATCGTGATTGCCGGCGAATTGTCGAAACCGGGTGGGAATTCGCGATAGGAATGACTTGAGAAGAGGGAAGCACTGGCTCCCCAACGATGGGCTAGGTAACCCTCGACTTTCTCTGTTTCTTCAGAAGTGAGCTCTCTGTCGAAAATAAGTATTTCGGCGATGTCCCCGGAGAAGTCGAAACTGGAACTGGTTCCGTCCTTGCCGATTTTTAGGTTTGTGATGGTTTTCCCCGAAGAAGCCGAAAACTTCTTTATTTCGGGGGAGTAGGGAGAGTTGCTCAGACCTGCCGTAAGGTTCCAACTGTTCTCGCCTAAAAGATAGGCTGCTGAATCCCCTCCTTGAACGTCCCGCTTGGATAACACGAAAGCACTGATTGGACCTGATGTTGATCTGAGGCTAGAACCAAGATAAAAGAAATTTCGATCGCCATCGAAATGAATGCCCGCTTTCTCCCCGAAACCAGATTTCTGATAGGTAGGTCTATTGACTGGTACTGTTTGAAGGACTTGGTTGGCTTGATTCGATTTGTCTGTCCATGATGCGATGGCGGAACCGTTGACCAAGTTGTCGATGCTGTTGTCGCCATCTACGTCGGATGCATCGAGCCATAGCACAAGCCCCGGTATCGTGTCTTTGCCAAACTGGCGATTGGCAGGAGCAAAGGTTCTCGTCTGAGCCCAGGCGTCGCCTCCGGAGTTGGATACCTTGGCGGAATAGTAATAGGTAGCTCCCTTGGTTAGTCCGGTCAGATCGTGCTTGATCAGACCGAGGTCGTGGGTGCCGGCGACTCCATGGTTGTTGTCCCAGACGTTGCCATTGGCGGTACCGTTGTCGTCGCCCCAGTAGAAGGTCACGGCGGTCTGCTCGCCGCCCAGATTAACCTGTTGCGGGTTAGGATTGGCGGATTCGTGCGGATGACCTGTCGCCAAGTCATCTTGCAGTCCCCATTTCCAAGCCAGCCTGCCCTCGATGTCATGTATCTCGGAGTCGGTTAGGGCAGAGTTGTAGATCAACAACTCGGCCAGATCGCCCTTGAAGGTCCTGCCGTTAATATTCCGGTCACTGTAGAAGTTTGAAGCTTCAACGTTACCCGCTGTGCGAAGGGAGAGTACGGCATAGGCGGAAGGCTTGTTTTCGTTTTGTCCTATTTTGTTCACGCCGTTCTGCCAAAAGGTTCCGTTGTTTACGTTGACGTTGGTATTGTTATTGCTCCAAAATCTGTTGTTGTCGGGGTGAAAGTGGTAAAGGTTGTTGTCCCCCAATAATGAACTGAAGCCACCACCGTCAGTGGCTTTCAATACCCAGAAAATGGTCCGAATGTCGGTCATGTTTGTAAAGCTGTGATACTCGCCGTTGGATCCGCTGTACCGCATCACGGGTAAACCGTTCAAGGCTCCCTGCGTCAAGGTGGGCGAGCCTTGCTTGATGGCATGGTTACCATTGCCCGAATAGTCCATCCACGTTCCTCCGGCGGCCCCTTCGTCCGCTTTCAGCCAGAGCTTCAGTCCGGCGTAAATGTTGGCTTCAAAGGGTGTGCCCGTCGTATAGCTTACCCCGCCAAGAGACGTGATCTTGGCATTAAGGGTGCCGGTGGTCTCGGTTAGGTTGGTGGCGGGCTTCCCCTCGATCGCAGGCGTACCAATTGTTACGAATTCTCCCGCATTCGAAGAATAGGAGCTTCCGGCGTTGTTGGTCGCTTTGAGCCTGAAGAAATAGCGAGTTCCGGGAGCAAGCCCTGTAATGGATTGATTGAAGTCGCCCACATTCTTGGCTCCAAGGTTCGAGGTATTATCCCAGGCTGAATCATTGGTCCCATTGTCTTCCATGCCATAAAGCAAGGTGACTGTCGGTTGATCACCACCGTCGTATGACAAGAGCTTTCCATTAATCGTCGCCCCTGTGGTCGAGATGGAGGTTGATGGTTTTAGAATTACCACCGGTGGCGTTGGAGTTCCATCCGTTGTGAAGTTATGATCGGAAGTCCAAATTATTCCTGCTGAGTTTCTTGCGCTAGCTCGTACGAAATATTGAGTGCTGTTGCTTAGACCGAAAAGAAAAACTGACTCGACCCCTACAGCCAAGGTTACGTTTTCGTCCCAATTAGTCGGCGTTTGATTTCCATCGCTCGTGCCATGGTAAAGGGTGATTTGGGGATTTTCACCACCACTGTCTAGAAGGCTGAATTCTATAATTGCGGATGTGCCGCCTATCGTTGTTGCATTAAGCTCGGATAGCATCGGAACGTTAGGACGAACAGTCAGTAGAAGGGTCTGAGGTATGCTTGGACCGGAAAGATTCGATGCCGTGATGGTTACGTTGTGGTCGCCGACGTCAGTCGTGCTACCTGATATGATTCCGGTTGTCGGGTTTACGGCCAGCCCTGAGGGTAAGCCGGTTGCGAAATAGTTCTGTGGACCTCGTTGCGCTGTTATGGAATACTGATTTGAACTAAGACCGAAAGAAGGCGGGGTACCTTTGAATGGGTGAGAGGACGGCAGACTTCCTTGCAATCCCCACTTGTGGGCTAAGTAACCCTCTATTTTTATACGTTCGTCAGTGCTCCCGGGGGAACTCAATGCCAAAACTTCGGCGATATCTACGGAGGCGCAAAAATTGTTATCTATTTTTCCTATTCGATAGTTGGAGTGTGGCCCTATGGAACCGTCGTTCACCACGAGTCTGAGAATCATAAATTGATTTACGTCGGTCAGAGCTCGATTGCCGGTTGTGACATAGCTTCCTCCGTTCCGTTGAACTCCTTCCGGGTATTGGTTTCCGTGAAAATGAGGCTGGTTGTTCTCCCACAGGTAATTGGAACCTCTGCCCGACTGATGCCCGAGAATTCCTCCGTAGTGATCAAACCGATTGGCTGCATCGGAACTACGAAAAACATAGTAATGTTCCTTTGCAAAAAAGGCAGTTCCTCCAATGGCAAGATAATCATCACCTCCTGCTCTACGAATTTCGACGATGGGTGTACCGCCCGGACCTCCCGTGGCATTCAACCCGGGGCTTCCTTGACCTGTTGTCGCGTGCCTGTTGTTCCCGCTCTTGTCGTTCCAAGCGGATATGGAAGGAGAACCCGAGATCGTGGAGGCATCTTTCGCATCGAACCAGACCTCAAGAGAATCCGAGGTTAAGTCACCGGGGTTCCAAAGATAACTTTCGTTGAGGTAAACATATGTTGCATTGAGATCGCCCACGATAATTGGAGGGGAGTTCTCTGCGATTGTTCCACCGCCCGCCTCTACTGTTCCGGGTATGATGTCGTGAGAATAATTGAATGCGATTCTTCCACCTCCTCCGGGGTATGTCCCGTTGCCTAGCCAACCACCTTTTGCCAAGATTGAGCCATAGTTGAAAATACTTTTCCCGGCGAAACGAAGTGAGCCTCCCGAACCTCCTCCGCCACCACCGTTGATGCTTGAGGTTACTCCTCCATTGGCTGAAACACTGACGCCCTGCATGATGGTCAAGGTGCCATTGCCGTCTGCTTCCAAGGATATTCCACCACCGCCGGCTCCACCGCCAAAAGTATTGCCACCGCCGCCACCTGATCCGCCAAACAGATGACTCAAGTTTGTATCTCCGTAGGAATTGCCGTAACCCGGTTCCGATTCACCCCCGGGCGAACCGTAGCCACCGCCTCCGCCGTCGTTTAGGTAAACCCTGTCCTTGCCTCTGCCATGCCCCATGCCCGGTTGGTTGTTCCAGCCTCCGTCTCCTCCGCCTGCCTTCCCCCTGCCCGGGGTTCCTCCCGTTACGCTGTTGCCGCCGTCGACGTTAAGATTTCTTCCCACTACTATGTTGCCGTGGTTACGTGTCTTGAGGACGATTGCGTTGGAGCCTTCGATGATAACGGGAACATTGGCACTCAAGTTGATGGAATCGAACGTGAAGGTAGACACTCCGTACGAAAGCTGATTGTGTTCATGATTAGTGACTATTCCCGTGCCGTGTTCTCCGCTCGAGTGTAACCACCATCCTCCGGTGGTATTGAATCTTAGAGTGCCCGAGGTGTAATTAAGGTCGGTGACGTCCGAGTTTCCCAGGATTGTTACGCTGCCGGATTCAAAACCGTTTACGTCGGTTATGCCCGGGACGATGTTGCCGGAGCCTTCGAAGACCATGCGTCCCCCGCCTCCGGCATGGTCTGCTACAGTTGCGATGCCTTTGGCTTCGAGGGTTCCTTGGTTGACGATGCTTTCGCCAACAAGGCGAATAGCGCCACCGGAACCGCCGCCGCCGTCATTTCCTCCTGTGTAGGTGTCGCCACCGTTGACAGTTATCCTTGCTCCTTGGGTAATCGAAATTTTGCCACTGCCATGAGCCAGAAGCTCGATTGCTCCGCCACCGCCACCTCCTGTCCGGTTGTTGCCGCCACCTCCACCAGAGCCTCCGATCAAAGAGGTGACTCCGGTATCTCCATAAGTTTGGCCATGCGTCAGCAAATGGGAAGATTGGCCAAGACCGCCGTAACCGGCTCCACCTCCGCGATTTCCTTGAGTCCTGTCTTTTCCACCTCCCGGACCTGTGCCGTCGGAGTTGATTTTTCCTCCATCCCAACCTCCTAGGAATCCGCGCCCGACGCCGGTCGAGTCCGGAGCGTCTTCTCCATTTGCGGCAAGATTGCCGGCGATTCTTATATCTCCGTGGTTTCGGGTTTGAAGAGACAAACCGGAAGAGCCTTTCAGAATAATGGCCAAGCCACTTCCGAAGTCTATCTTGTCCGTGACGAAAGTGCATATTTTGTACGGATGCAAAGCACCGTCTTTCGCCTGATATTGGTGGTCGCTAATTGATCCGGCTAAAAATGAACCGCCGGAATGATCGATTGTTCCTTTGTCGGTATCGATGGTTAAGGTGCCTGAGCTGAATTGCAGTTCAGTTACCTGTGGTCGCATTATCTTTACGCTGCCTACTTCTCCATGTCGAAATCCGGGGCTAATGCCTCCATTTGCGGAAAAGTTTGAGTTCGACTGACTTTCGAGATTCAGCAAGCTTTCGGTTGCCTCCATGTAAATTCTTCCGCCGCCACCTGCCGCGGCCCCGGCTCCAATGCCGTCTGTGGAATTAGTGTTTCCGTTGTTGATACCGATGGCGCCGTCGCCGCCATCTGCCTTAATGTTCACTCCTTCTCGTATGACTATGTGTTTGCCCTTGAGGTAGATGGCTCCACCGGACCCACTGCCACCGCTTCGTCGCGCCTCGTTGGGGCGTGCTCCGCCCTTGCCGCCAATGGCATGAATGCTTCCGCCGATGGTAAGCGTTTCACCTGCTGCGATTTTGATGCCACCTCCGCCGGAACCTCCGGAACGTTCGTTTCCACCACCTCCGCCGGAACCTCCGAAGAGGTGAGTTATGTCTGCATCGCCATAAGTTTGGCCTCCTGGCGGGGTAGCAAGGTATTGTCCGCTGCCTACGTTAGTTTCCGACCGACCGCCTCGCCCACCGTATCCACCACCGCCCGGTTCTTCACCAGAGGGTAGACCTGCATTCCCAGCCATTCCGGCGAGTGGTTTTCCTCCTGAATTGAAACTGGATGAGTTGGTGATGTTGCTTGGTCC
>CAWVZQ010000166.1:0-6360 GCA_963934405.1 uncultured Opitutales bacterium
GCAGCGGCGTACGCTCCGGAAAGCCTCCGATACGGGAAACGAAGAACTTTTTCAAATCCTCCTGATATTCCTTGAATTGAGCAGGCGTGGAAATTTCACCGAGACGTTCCTCGCGGCGATCAAGGGCATCGTACGCCTGCTTGGCCAAGTGTTCATAAACGACCCGGTTGGCCGGCACCTCCATGATGTCCTCCGTAAGGATGGGGAAGAGGTTTTCCTTGGCCCAGCCTTGAAGAGCAAGAGCTGAGGCGAGAGCAAGACAGGCAAAAGGCTTTGGGGTATTCATGATTCAATCTTTTGCTTACTTCCTCTTTATTTGCGATATGAGAAAGGCGGTTGGGTTATCGTGCTTTACATTGGGGAGACCGGGGTAGAAGAGTTCGCAAGCAACTCCCTTCGATTTGCAGTGCTCCAGCAGTTTCACTCCGAAGTTCGAGGTGTGAGTGGGGTCCTTCTGGTCTTTGCCGATTGCGGGGGGAGTCCTGTAGATCAGGTATACCGGAGGATCGTCCTTGGTCACCAGAGCATAGGGGGAATATTCGCCGATCCATGGAAGGATCTTTTCGCGTTGCTTGAGGAAATCCGCAAAGGATCCTAACCCGAAGGCATGTCCGCCATATCGACTGTTGGGTGTCCATTCCACCATTTGCTTAGGATCCAAGGACGTCTGGGCTCCGGTTACTGCGGCGCAAGACAAACGGGAGGATTCCCTTGCCACAGGATCCTTGCTCTTGGGGTCGGCCAAGTCGTCGTGAAAGGCAAGCCAAAGACTGGAGCAAGCCCCCGCCGATCCGCCCGCCGCCCCGATCCGTTTCTTGTCCAAGTTCCATGCCTTCGCCTTGCTGCGGACGAATTGCAGGGCCCGAGCGGCGTCATGCAGGGGGGCCTTGACCGGTGGTTTCTCCGTTCTGGTGACATACCGATAATTGATCGCCACCACCGAGATTCCCGCCTCGAGCAAGGCATTGGGGTCAGCGAATCGATCCAATCGCTCCTTCGATCCTCCTTTCCATCCACCGCCGTGGATAACAAAGGCCACCGGCGTGGGCGAATCGGATTCTGCCTTCCAGAAATCGAGCACGTTTCTGTCATGCCTCCCGTAAGCGATTTCCGAAATAGTGGGCTTGGGAACTGTGGCACCATAGCCCAGCGACTTTTTCTGGGCGTGGACTTGCCTGGTAAAGAACAGAAGAATGAAGAGAAGGATGGCGGGTTTCATTGGATGTATTGTTTGTCCTGTTCGGCCAAGTTCGTCAACTGGTGCTCAATCAAGTAGGTTTTCTTACACGGAAGGAGGTAAGGAAAACAAGGATTGCAACGGCAGATAACGTGACGACCAGAGCGATGGGAATGGAGCTACGGTCTTCGGGATTGTCGTGAGTTGTGCCAGCCTCTTGGTTTTGCTCTTCTGTGGGAGCAACGGAGTCAGTTTTGATCATTTCGGCAATCCCTTCAAGGGGAGGTAGGACCCTGTCCTCAATGATCAGGCTGCCAAGCATGTGGTCTTCCCATTTCACCGCCATCAACATATCCAGTCCGGGGTTCTCTTCCTTTACTTGGCAGGAACACGCGGCGCAAAGATAGGTAGATGCCCCGAGTGTGTGATCAAGGGTTATGTCCTCCCCGATCATTCCTTCAAGCACACGACCACGACCAAATATGGGAATGGCAATGGGTTGGCCGGTAATGGAGTGCATGCGCTGGCTGTGGTTCAATAGCATGGAGATGAATATTTCCTCCGCAGCGTCGTTCCGGGAAACGGCAATGGTGGAAAAGTGGATTTTTAATGGCACGCTGGAGCGCAGGACGTCATCCATGTCAATGGGGCCCTCGTCAGGACCGGAGCGAAGTTGGTGGGCTTTCTCAAGCGGGATGATCCCGTCCGGCAACTTGGTTTCCCTGCTTGCTTGCTCAAGGAACTTTTGCAAGCGTTCTTCGGCCTTTCGGTCCACGGATTCGTCACCACCTTGAAGCAAGAGCCAAACGTTCGAGGTCCCTGTCAGCAACTCGTCCCTGATTTTTTGGCGGAGCGGGGAATCGATAATCCCCTTCGCGTTCTTTATCGTCAGGTCGCCAGTCCAAAGCGGTTCTCGAATCCTCGTGGAAACCGGATAATAGAGTGCGATTCTAGCAGAGTCATCTGGCTTGAAAGTCGAGAATTCCGATTGCCACCTTGGGTCGAGGGGTAAGTTTGATGCAAGGTCGAGCTCGTGCAGCATCAGATTTGCACCGGTCTCGAATACTGGACTGACGGCCTGTCCGAGAAGTTGTACCGCTTTTTTCTGATCTTCAGTCAGTGGCGCTTGATGGACAACCACGGCATGATATTTGTCGGTTTGCCAACGTTCGAGCGCATAACGGAAGACGGGCACTTGGCAGGCTCGTGCTTGGAGTGCAAACAACAACCCTGCCGACAATGCCAATTGGATGAGGGGTTTCAACGCGGTTTCTTGTTATTTAAAGCAGTAGATATGCCCCCTGTCGGTACTTACAAGCAATCGACCATTGCTGATGGCCAGACCATATCCCTTGCCCGTAATCTTTGCCGACCATTGCTTCTCCCCATTGGACGCGTCGTAGGCCATAACGATTCCATTGCCGCCGACGTAGAGGGTGTTTCCACCCATTGCAAAACCGATTGGATGCTCGCAATGGATTTTCCATTTGAAGAAGTGGGGTAGGCTGGAAGTGATCTTTTGGACTCTTTTCCCAAGCTCGGCATGTTGTGCCTTCAAGGTCTGATCGTTCTTCCTGCTCTTCAGTTGCTTGGCAATAGTTGCCTGTTTTCCGAGTAGTTGTCGTTTATCTGCTTGGAGAGCCGCGTAAGGGACGCGATCGAGTGCGGTCAGGAATTCTCCCTGATGGAGGTAGGCGAAGCGCTTGTTCACGAGCATCCGGTTCGTCCCCTGAAAAGTAAGCAGGTGGCTGCGGTCGGTTCCATCGGCGACTTGGAGTACCTGATTCTTTTCCTTTTGGTTCTTCGGCCCGCTGATTAACTGGTCGTCCTCGGTGAGGAGGCAATAGGTTCCGCCGGCGTTCGGTATGCTTCCCCGGCTTTTCCCGGTAGCTTTGTCAAAGACAAGGGGCGCAGCCCTTCCCTGAGGAACATACAGGCTATCCGAAGATGCGAGCAAGGCTCCCTGCAGGGTAACCTTGGTTTGGCGGGCCTCGAAGCAACCGGTCCCTTCCGGTTTCCCTGTCATGGCATCAACTGCGCACAGGTAAGATTCCTCCCAAGGGAGCATGGAGGCTGCGAAGTAAGCGCGCTGGCCTTGGAGTAGGACACCCGTGCGGCAGGGCCATAGGGAAATGAGCTTACCGTTGCTCGGGGTATGCCGTTTGTCGACGAGCGGACGGTGTCGCCAAATCTCATCCGCGGTCTTTGCATCGATGCAATACGCAAATCCGTCATCGGAGCCAAAGTAGAGCTTGCCGTTTGCCGCAGTGGGAGGGAACCGGACGGCTGAATCGGTAAAGAATACCCACTTTTCCTTTCCCGTCCGGGCATCGATGCAATGGACTGCATTGTCGACCGATGACCCGAAGTAGACGTACTGCCCGGCAGTGGTCACGAAGAACGCAGGATCGAAATTGCGCATGGACTGCAAGTCCTTGTTTCCGGAAAAGGCATCCCACTTGGCCGGTCCGGACCATGCGGTCTGGGGTGGTGCCGGAGACTTGTATGTCCAGGTCTCTTTCAACTGGGCGGGAAGTTGTTCCGCGCTTACGCCGCTGCGCCGGTTGTCGTGCCGGTAGGTCGGCCAATCTTCGGCCTGCAAGTTCAGGGCAGTAACAAGCAACAGGGCGAAAAGCTTTCCTCGCATTCTCATTCCTTGCTTTGGGTTTTCTTTGTTTTCGCCCGAGGACGGAAGGCGAGGGAGGTTTCCATCCACCCTCCGCACGAACAACCGCCACCGCCCTCCGGTACGAGAAGCATTCCGGCAGCCGGTACCACGCTCAGCCAGCAACTTGGCCGGAGACGGTCCCAAGCGGTGACCTTTTTCGTTTCTTGGCCCCACATCGCAATCTGTCTGCCCGCTCCGCGGTAGATTAGGGCATCCCTTGTGCCGACGTAGGTGTGACAGCCCGAGCGCCTGCCAATCTGTTCGACCACTTTCTTGCCCGTCTTGAGGTCGAACGCGGAAGGCTCCAGGTACAATCGGCCGTTCACGGCGACGGGGTGTTGCATGTGTCCGCTGTGGTGATCGTTGGGCCATTGGATCGCCGTTTCCCACTTTTGCTTTCCCGTTTTCAGGTCGTGGTTGTACAAGTGATACTTGCCACCAGTCGATGACTGGATGACAAGCCCGTGCTCCGTAGCCAACATGTAGAAGACGACCGTCCCGTCTGCGGTGTCGATGGGTTCTTCCCAAATCTTCTTTCCGGTATAGGCATCAAGCGCCACGAGGAACTGGTCCTTCCAGAGGTTTGGCCCATGAAGGCGACCAGTTGCTTGCTTGAGAATCTCCGGGTTCCTTGATTCCACGAAGAAAACCTTGTTGTCGCGAATGGAGATAGTGGGGTTTAGAACGGCGCCACCGCTATGGTTCCAGGCAACTTTGCCATCCGTTTTTCCGATTGCAAAGACCCCCTCGCTGCAGACCTTTGCCGCCGATTGGGGAACACGCTTGTCGTACCACATCCCACCCCCAAAGAAAGCCGTGTAAGAACTGTCTTTCTTTACTGCGCTGCCAAAGAAAAGATCGCCTCCCTGAGCTACGTACCCCCAGTCATGGGTCTCCGGGGAGTAGGGCGAGGGCATGGAGTGGGCCGCCTTGCGGTGACCGTTTGTCGCATCGATTTCCCAGCAGCGGTCTTTGACCACTACGAAAAGAGCTTTTCCATCCGTACACCAGTTGCTTGCGTCCCGTGGCATGTTAACCCTGCGCAGGTCGGGAATTTCGAGGCTCCATAAGGCGGAACCATTGTATGCATCAAGGGCGATCATCCGATTCATGCCCTGATGGAAAAGGCGGCCCCATGCGGAAAGAGGAGCCGGCATGCGGGGGTTTCGGTCGATCCCGAAATCCGCTCCCGGCCTGCCGAGCCATTGAACCTCAAGTTCATTGGTCTGAGTGGCTCCACCCAGTTTCTCATCGCTTGAAGTAGTGTTGCCGGCGTTGCCGTATTGATGCGTCCATTCTCCACTGTCTGCCATCGGCCCAGGTTCGACCTTTAACCATTGCCCGCCGGCAAGCTTGGTGTTTTTGACCTTCCCTGCATCAAGCCAATTGGCTAGCTCCTCGCCAGTGCTTCCAGGCGGACTCCCCAAGATCGCAACCCCTCCTCCCGGCCGAAGAAGCCGGTTCATTTCAAGGGAGCTACCCAGGACGTTCTTACTGGTCAAAATCGATTCCGAGACCAACAAGTTGGCTATGTTCCCAGTCACTGGAAGCTGATCCATATTCTCGACGTATCTCACGGAAACCCGGCTACCATAGACTCCCTTGCTGTAAAGCCATTTACGCACCTTGTTGACCTGCTCCCGATTGTCATCGAACCCAAAGACGACCAGATCACTCTGCATGGCCAGTTCGTATGCCAGTTCCCCCGACCCGAAACCATAAACCACGCAAACCCCCCGGTTGATTCCGCTTTCCTTGATGATTGCCTCGGCAGCCCGGCCGAGTTCCGACTTTTCTTTACCCGTTCTCCCGGGCATTGCCGGAACCGCAAAATTCATGCGCATGTCGAGTTCGCATGATTCACCCATCATTTTCACGCCTGACTGCGCTACCATGGTGATTCGATAATGATACAAGTCACCTGGTTCCAACCCGTCTATCGTTATCGAATGGTTCCGTGTTTGAGCTTTGCCTTTAATCTCGAGGTCCAGGGTTTCCCCCTGCCCATATTGCAAGATTGCATATCCTGGTTCGTCGGATTCCCAGTAAACGGTTGCCGAGCGGGGTGAATCAAAGCGAAGGTGCGGTTTGACGGTATAGGTCACTCCTCTCGGAAAAACCGATTTTCCTTTGGCATAAAGCGAACGTATTTCAGCGGCGGTCAACGCATCCCCGTATAAACGGACGCGGTGGATGGTGCCTTTCATGCGGAAGAATTCATCCTGATCCCGATAGGCGCCAATTGTATAGTAGGCTTTGTCGGGATATGCTATATCGCCCTTGGCTGCGTTTCCTACGGTTTCTTCCTCCCCATTTACATATAGCTTCATGCTCTTTCCGTCGTATGCGCCGATGACATGATACCATTTGCCTTTTTCAAAAGTCGTCGTCGAACTGACCGTGTGTAGTTTTGAAGCGGTCGAAACGGAAAAAACGAAGTTGGTGTCGTTATAGCCTAGTAGCCATCCTTTTTCGTATGATCCATTGTCCTGATAATACCCTGCGATCGAGCCCC
>CAWVZQ010000167.1:0-6348 GCA_963934405.1 uncultured Opitutales bacterium
CAGGGTAATCCTCGACAAGCTGCTTCAAGGAAAGGCGTCCATTTTCCAGGTCACTAGCGGCCTCCTCTTCCCGGCCTAACTTGCGATGGCTCTTGAAAAGCTCGAAGTAACTTTCCGCAACGTGAAACTGGGTACGCACGGCCAATTCTTCATCTGCGAAAACCTTACTGAAAGAAGATATGATGCCATCGGCTCCGATCGAGACGGCTGATTCGCTAGTAATCACGAGCGAACCTTCCTCCGTGTTGGCTGCAGGATCATTATAGGAAGCGGAAAGAAGATCACCAAAGAAGGTTTCGAGAGAAACATTTTCGTCGAGGTTGCCGATAGTTGGCTTCTCCTCCGCAATGAGACGAAAAGATCCCGTGAAAACACCACTGTGACTGAGGGTCTCTTCCAATTCGACGGTTTCAGACTCACCAAGTTTAGTCTCAATCTTAACCTCGGCAAGATCTCGCTCGTTGGACACGTCACGATCAGGGTCGATGACGCGTAGGAACAACTTTTCTCCTACGTACAAGAGTTCTGCGGATTCTTCGTATTCGGGACCGGTGATGGCGAGAGAACCATCGGCAACCATCTTGCCTTTGGAACTAAGGATTGTTCCGTTGGCTTCATCGGGGCGTTCGACGTCCTCATAGGCAGCGTTCACTATCTCTGCTCCCGAAAGGTTTACGACGCGCACAGTAAGATCCGGCCCTTCGGTCTCCCCCTCCTCTTCGGGAGCAACAAGTCCTCCGGCTAGATTCCTCGGAGCATCGACTCCCGCCGGAATAACTTCGGGGCTTCCAGACCCACCTAACCGGAGCAGTGCCTGCCCCACAAATCGACCTTCGTAAAGCGGCCAATTGAAAAAACCCAAAGGCGCTGTGGTTGCTTCGCCAAAAGCAGAAGAAAGTTCACACTCGAGAATGGCTTCGCGAGACGAGTTCCCCTCGCCGACCAACACCTTCACTAGTGTGGTAGACAGACTGTCTTTCGCTGCGTCCGGATCGACAACTTCAACGGTGAGCGGCATTTCGTAGGCAAAAGCGACAACTTTGTTGGAATTTTCTCTCGGAGCAAGGTAAGTGGCCTTCGCCTTTCCGAGAGTAGAACGAACATAGCGAGTCTCAACGATACGAACGGCTCCATCCGTGGGTTGGCGAACAAAAACCAACCCCTCTCGAGGAAAGGAATGCCCGGGAAAGGTATTTTGCGGATCGAGGTAACGGAGGTTAACGCGGTCCCCGACTGAGACGGCGAGTTTACCTTCCTCCTCCTCCGCGGAGGTATCTACCTCCGTGCGAAAGACACCCGTATTCTCACCGGTCTCGATGGCTTCAAGGCGAATCGGCGCATCGGCATTTCGGAACACCTCGACATTCAATTTGTCGACTCCGGCAGTGACGTCCATATCGTAATCAGTAACCTCGATTACAATTCGTTCGCCAGGGTCGATTCTCATGAGATCCTTCTCCGTCTGGCTAACTTGACCGTTCCCGGAACGAACGAACTCGTAACTGATGGGACGAATCTTAGCATTGTAATAAGTTGCGGTCAGATTCTTGGTCAGGAGTCGATTCTTTAGTCCGCCGCGAGCAAACTCATCTACGTAACTGGCAGTGACGACATCTCCCGCAGTAATTTCGAGCACGTCGTTCTTGGCCATGGCCAAGACATCCGCTTCGGTGGGCACTAAGATTTTGTCCCCGGCCTTGACTTCCACTTGGTTTATCGCCAACGACTGACCAACGTACTCATCAAAGATCATCTCGACGTGGCGGATGTGGGCAGGAGGTATGGAGAAATCCCAATTCGAACCTTTCTTCGCGATTCGTACTTCCTGAGCTTCCTCCTTGACCTGATCGTCGACATCTATGCCGGCAAGGTCAAAATCCGCCGGCCGAAAAGCTCCGGTCGCTATCTGTTCAACATTAGGGTTTTCGCGAGCACGAGTGACAGTTGCACCCAAAAGGGTGTTGCTTACATGGGCAACAATGCTCAATTCGTGAGCACCTGCATCTAGGAATACGTCTACCGATCGAGCTTTGCGGAGTACTTTCTCATCCCCGGAGAGAACCAGCTTACCGTTTACCATGATGGCGGCATTATCAGCCATGACGTTGAACCTCGTGGCCCCTGGTTTGAGTTGGGCATACAAACCGGACCAGACTACGAAACGAGGTTTCTTGGCGTCTTTCCCACCTTCTTCAGCAACTTCTGGGGGAAGTATCCAATCGAGTTCACTAACCTCCTCGATTTCGTCCGGTTCACGCCCGGCAAGACGAGTGGCAAAGGCATCCCAGTCGCTGAGGTTGACATTGCCCATAGTCGAATAAACTCGACGAGTCATTTTCCCTTTGGCCAAGCCCAAGTCCTTGGCTTCAGGCATGGTGGGGAAACGGGCTAATTCGTACCAAAACCGACCATCATGACTACCACGGAGGCGCATCCTAACGGGAGTCTGATTTCCTCTTTCGAGACGCCCGTCGCGGAGATGAGGGTTGGCATCGGGTTCTACCTCAAAGCGACCGTTGGTCGAATTAAAAATCATGACGGTGGCGTTACCTTCAGCCGGCGTAAGGGTGAAGCGATCTTCGGCTCCCTCGTAACTCCACTTGCCTTTCTTGACATCATCGCCGATCTTAATTTCGAAGGAACCGTCTTCATCTAAAGAGAGGGCTTGGTCTTGGCCCTTTGAGTCACGATAGGTCCAAGTTTTCGTGGGCACGGGTTGCTCGGGAGAACGAATAGTGACGTCGGTCACGTCGAATACGTCCTTGAGATCAACAGTCAGCCATTTGGGAGCCGCTCCGTCAGGTTCACTGATCCATGCGGTGGCGACCTCCTTGTCTATAGACATGAGAGGGTTGCTCTCGATGGACACGTCACTGGCGAGAGCGCCTGCAGGTAGTTCACCGGTCTTGGCTCTACCAAGAAATATTCCTGAACTCGGGGCCGTTTCCTGCAGTTCGACGGTGACGGAATCGCCACTGGTAGCTTCGAGCTTCACGAGGGACTTGTCCGCTCCATCCGTGAGGTCGCGATCAGCGTCCTTGACACGCATATAGATAAAGTTACCCGGCTTTATTTGATTGGTGGGACGCCCTTCCGACGACAATTCCAATTCGTCTTCGTCCTTCTGGTCATCGGCTACAAGTTCATCCGTGAAGGATTCGTCTGCGTCACCCTCCTCGATCACAAGGCTACTGGCAGCATCGAAATCAGCATCGGCAGCAACGTGAATTTCATTGGTGCCGAGCATATGGAAGCGGAACTCCTTTTTGAACTCCTCCGGATAATCAACCGTCACCACGTCATTACCCTTGAGCTGGAGGACACGGTCGCCCTTGGAGACGACACCAAGAGCGGTGGGAATTTCAGCCATAAACAGACCTTTCCCGGCGCCTCCGCTAATTAGGCTCACCTTCTCTTCGTCACCGCCGGGTTCGGTTCGGACGTTAACGGGGATCGTGGTGTGACCACGACTTATCCCAAGATCGCTGTCCTGAACCACAATGGAAAGAGCCACTCCGGGTTCGTGCCAACGCTTCGAGCTTTGGCCGAGTCTACCCACGGCGCGAAGCAGTTGAAGTTGGTCCATGTAGCGTTGTTCGAGACCGTACACCTCCGCCAGATTGTAAAGAGTTTCGTTGGCAAGCTTCACGTCGGGCACGCGTTCCAAAACTGAACGAAAAACATTTCTAGCCTTGTCACGATCACCCTGGCGACTTGCCAAAAGACCTCGCATAAATTCGGCCCGGATGACAACTTTAGTGTCACGACTATTGGCCAAGTCGTCAAAAATTTCCTCGGCCTTCACATAGTTCTTCTGAGCCATGAAGCTTTCGCCGATTCCAAACACAGCCTCGATCGCTTCCTCACCATCGGGATAAGAATTCTTAACCGTAGTAAATTCGCTACGAGCTGCATCAAAGCGAGCCCACTTGAAATAATTGCGGGCAAGGAGCAAGCGAACACTGGCTTTTTCGGCATCGGAAAAATTGGCTGACTCACCGTTCTTGACGAGCCAAACCGCAAGTAGATCTTCAACTCTGCCATGATTTTCGTCTCCGCCGGCGGCAACGTGAGACTCGGCCGCAAAGAGAATAAGCTCGAGAGGAAGCTCGGAACGATGTTTATCGAAGAGTTTACGCTGAGAAAGATATGCCTCGAGAGCCCGGTTGCGATCCCCGAGCCGAAGCTGGAGAAGAATTTCCATCAGCGGGGCAAGTGGGCTGTCTTTGTCGATGGTCATGCCGATTCCACCGATACGGGAATAAGCCTGAGCGAGCAGACCTCTTCCATTCTGCTTGTAACTTGCGGGAACGTTCCCGGCATAAGATTGAGCGGCAGTAAGGAGGGTGGCGGCGCCAACATGGTCGCCCGCCGACAGTGCGGCTTGGGCAAAACCCAAAGCAGTATTCCAACCGTGTGCCCCATTGTCCGCCCGAAGAAGGGCAGATCGCAAGGCCTTCAGGCGCTCGATTCCCGCCTTAGGTTTCTGCGACTCTATCTGCAACAAGGCCAGTTTGGCGAAAATGGAATAGTTGTAGATATCCAGATCTCGGAGAGATATCAAGACACGAACCTTGTCGGCTTCGGAAATCTCTTGATTCGAACGAATGGAGGAAATCCAAGAATAAGTTTTACTAGCATCGAAAGTGAATCCTCGGAATGGCCTTTGGTCCTGCCTGTTGCGAGCTTCGTTCAGGACTCGCGTAAAATTATTCCAGTCCTTCTTTGCGAATAGAATTTCGGCATAATCGGATGCAAAAGCCCCGTGCTGGTCATTGTCCACCTTGCGCCACTTGTCGAACTCACGAGCCTTGGCATTTTCGTCTGCATCTCGCAGACGGAGGTGAACGGCATTGCGAAACTCCGCGTTATCCGGTTCCACGCCCGCGTGCCGGTTCACGTACTCGTTGGCCTCATTGGTCATGTTGCGATCAAGCAGCAGGTTGACGTTGCTACTGAGAGAACCAATATTTTTGCCGAACTTCTCCTCGGCCTTGGTCACGTATTGGTGAACTTGGCGGAGTAGGCCATCGTCCTTGGCCTCGTGGGCGGTTCGATAAGCTTCGTGCCAACGATTGTAATCGTTTACGTATTCGGCCTGCAGCAAATGGCGCACAGCCTCCAAGCGGTCTCCCTCGTTCCCGTAGCGGGAAGCATCCAGCCAGAAGGAAGCTCTGGAAGCGTCCTTCGGGAAACGCTTGGCCAAAGCCTTGAAGTGAGGGATGCCCAAGGCCCTGTCCTTGTTGCCACCATAATGACGGTAGTCATAGCCGAGTTCACTATGAAAACGAACAAACTTCCGTTCGGTGTTCAACTTCTTGGAAAGGGACAAAAATGCACTAGGTTTGTTCGCTGAAACAGCCTTTTCGAAAGCAATCCATTCGGCCACGTCTCGGTTGCTCCCGAGGTTCTTGACCCGTTGTCGAAACCACTTTCGATTCCCCTTCTCCACATCCGAGCTTCCCGTCCCCTTCGCCCAACTCTGCATCCAAGAGCGATAGTGAGACAGGTGACCATTGGCCTCTGAATACTTAATCAGTTCCTCGGCATCACGACGAAAAGAGCCTTCATCAGGAGCGGATGAGAGGTACCAGTTCATGGCCGAACTCACCTTGCTGTCGTTCGGAGGCTCTTCTCGAAGCATTTGGCGAACTTCATTGCGAGCCCGGTTCACGTCCTTCATACGATCGCGGTAAACCTCGAATGCCAAGGCATAACGGATAAAGTGACGTTTTGTCGGCTCCGCCTTGCCAAACGCTTCGCGCAGAATGCGTTCCGCTTCGGGAAGACGGTTTTCGCCTAGTTCATACATCCAGCGCACATAGTAGTTCGCCACGTCACGGTAGCTTGGTTCATGAACAATTGCCTGAGCGGCAGTAGCTGTTGCGGATGGGAGTTGTTTGTCCCGATAGTAAGAATGGGCAAGGTTTGAAAGAACTTGGCCAAGGTAGGAACGGTTTTGCGGATAACGACGCTTGTAGTCATCCACCAAAGGCTTGAGCTGACTGGCCTTGGCACTACTGTCGTACAGAACGGCGATCAACTGGCGGAGGTAAGCCTCGTTGTCGCGTTGTTGTTCCCAAGCCTTGCGATAGTGTACCACGGCATTGGCCCTTTGCCCCGTACTCCAAAGGTGCCCGGCAGTTGTGTAGTGGAGATAACCACGTCGCTCAGCATCGCGAATCAAGTTACGTTGAATAATCTTTTCCCCGATCGCAACCGCGCCTTTCCGATCCCAATTGCCGTGACTGCAACGACCGAAGGCATAGATCCCCAGTTCAATTGCAGGAGTGCCGTTAAGATTGTTGAGCATTTCAAGGGCCAAGCGGCCACAGTCCTTGGCTCCCC
>CAWVZQ010000168.1:0-6347 GCA_963934405.1 uncultured Opitutales bacterium
ATCGGTTCCGCTATAGTTTCCTTCCGAGACGTAACCAAAAGTCGATGGCGAGTCTCCCGGACCCGACACGGTGGCAAGACCGTGAGTGGCATTCGTCTCTACGCTCCAAACAAGTGAATCCCCAAAGGGGTCGGAAGCATTCAATTCGGTAACAGGCCAGACCCCGTCCTCATTCATGGAAACAGAAAGATTCGTTCCTTGTGTAATAATAGGCGCCAGCATCGGATATGTAAAATCTCCCCACCCCGGATTCGTGAAAAGTGTTGCCGATCCCGCATCCGTGTCGTTGCGATCGTCGCCCAGGCTACCGGCGAGGATCATATCCCCGCTCATGGCGACGGTAGTACCTTGAGTGCCTAGCGAAACCCCCACAGCGCGTTCCAGCGTAGAGATGAACGTCCATGAAGTAGAATTTTCTTCATTGCGATACAAGTAAGAGGCTCCGCCTGTTCCACCAACCCGAGAATCGACGAGGGCATAATTCCCTGACAACGCTACGGAAGAACCAAAGCCTGCGATCCCCTCGACAGGAGGCGCAAGCAGTGCTTCCTGTGTCCAATTCCCACTGAGGTCACGCCGGAATACGTAGGCTGCTCCGGAATCGGTTCCATTACCGTCGGCATTGATGGACCCAACGAGAGCAACCGAACCGAAAACCGCTACCGAAGTTCCGAACTCGTCTCCTGTGGTATGAACCGTCGGCGACAATTTCTGTTCCTGAGACCAAGATCCGTTTGCTTCATAATGAAAGACATAAGCGGCGCCACTATCAAGACCTCCGGCATCCGCCTTCTTCGACCCAACAACGGTAAGGTTTCCATCTAAAGCTACGGAATAACCAAATTGATCCGAAACCGCACCATCGGAGGCTGAAAGCATCGCTTCCTGAGACCAATTCCCGTCTAAATCACGGCGAAAGACATAGGCGGAACCATTGCCTTCGCTACCCACTTGGCCGGGTTGGGTGGCTGTCACGACCAAGGCGTCTCCTGAAACCGCAACCGCTTGGCCGAATGAATCCCAAGCAGTGACAGGTGTAGCTAAAAGAAGTTTCTGACTCTGCATCCACGAACCATTGTGTTCCAAGTTATACACGTAAACGCTGCCTGCCTCAGCCAAGTCCCTCGAAGCTCCTGCAACTAAAAAGCCATCTCCGAGGGCTACGCTACCGCCAAACAAGCTAGTTGCATTGAGGTCGATCGGAGTAATCTTGGTGGATTGCACCAAAGTCCCATTGGAATCGCGATCATAGACATATACTGCCCCCGTATTGACACTTACCCCCGTGGCACCAAGTATAGCGCGGTCACCCAACAGGGAAACGGCTCCGCCAAAAGCATTGTCGGAAAGAGGATCCTCTGCAAAGACGTCACTCGATTGATATTGCCTCACTTCGATTGGAGCAAAGATGTTGTTGGGATCATTCCCATCGTAGTAATAAAGGAGCGGTGGCGTAGCCGAGGTAGGTCGGAAAACGAGATATTCATCATCCCTGCTTACGCCATTGCCCCAAACTTCTCCACCTACGTAAGGTATTCCTGGGGAGGTTCCCAAGTAAAGTGGACCGCCACTAGTGGAATTGTTCTCGAATACGTACACGTTGTCCGTAAATAGGGATAAACGCGGACTAGGAGACGCGAGATGCGCTCCTCCCGTCACCAGAAAATGAAAGGAGGCATTCCTGTCTATCGCATAGGTCACTGGCGCCGTCAGGGAATAAGCCGCCGACCCCTCTTCATTCCCGATAACTGTAACCGTTACTTTTGTGTCAATGTTCTCGATGCCATCTGAAACCCTAACGTAGAATACATCGCTTCCATTGAAGTCCAAATTCGGGGCATACGAAAAAACCGATGGGCTTGATCCCGTTCCGGAAACGGTAAGGGTGCCGTTGCCATCGGAAGGGGTAACGTAATACGCCGACCAAGTCAGGACATCGCCGACGTCGACGTCAGTCGCGTTCAACTCAGGGGAGAACCATGCCGTGGGATAGCCTCCCTCGTCCATGGTAACGGTGATGTCCTCCGATACGGAAAGAACGGGAGAATCATTCACCCCATTCACCGTCACCGTCACCGTAATGGTATTGTTCTGGTCCCCGTCGGAAACTTGCACCACAAAAGAGTCAATCCCGCTGAAGTTCCCGTCTGGAACGTAGGTAATGGGATCCGGATCGGGACCCGTTCCGATAACGGTCGCAGTCCCGTTCGTCGCGTTCGTCTCCAAACTCCAAGTCAACGTATTGTCGTCGGAGTCGATGTCGGTCGCGTTCAATTCGGGAGCAACCCAAGAAGAACCGTTATCCTCCGTCATGACCACCGTCAAAGCGGCACCCTGCACAAGCACCGGAGCATCGTTCACGGGATTCACCGTGACCGCTACCGTTACCGTGTCCGCTGAAGTGCCATCGGAGACTTGTACCACGAAACTGTCGCCACCACTGTAGTTGCCGTCGGGAACGTAAGTAAAGGTCGTGGGATTCGAGCCCGTGCCGGATACCGTCGCAACCCCGTTCGGAGCATTCGTATTCACGCTCCAAGTCAAGGTATTACCAACGTCACCGTCGGTCGCGTTCAACTCACCGACAGTCCAAGTGAAGGTCATGTCCTCGTCACCGGTCTTAGTAGACAAACTAGATCCTTGGATGATAACGGGAGCATCGTCCACCCCAAGCACCGTCACGTTGACGTCGATCGTGTCTATTCCGCCCTTGGCGTCCGTCACCTTGATGACAAAGGCATCGGAACCACTGAAGTTCCCGTCGGGAACATAGGCGATGAGACTCGGATTGGGACCCGTCCCCTCCACGCTTGTGGTTCCGTGAGAGGCATTCGTATCTACCGCCCAAACGAGAGTCGCGTTGGAATCGTCTTGGTCGCTTGCAGTTAATCCAGTAAGCGAGAAGGAGCTGGCGTTGTCCTCCTGCATGCTTACGAGAGTTGAGCTAACATCAGTGCTGTTGACCTCGATTACCGGTGGATAATTGGCGGGCGTGACCACAATGGTGAAGTTCTGGTCGGCATAAGTGTCATTCGTATCCAAAGCCCGAAAAGATACCGAATGGGAGCCGATATCGGACTCAGAAGGCGTACCTGTCAGTGCTCCGGCACCCGGCCCCGTAGAATTAAACTCCAGCCAGGCTGGCCGGACAGGGTTGATGAGAGACAATGTTGAATTCCCGTCCAAGTCGTTGGAACTCACCTGATAAGAGTAGGAAACTCCGGCAAACACTTGGGTGACTGCAGAACTGGTGAAGACGGGAATGTCGTTCACGGGTGAAACGGAAACCGTCACCTGTACCCCGACGCTAGTACCTCCATCGCCATCGGTCAATCCGTAAGAAATGGTACGTTCACTGGTAGTCGGATTGCCGTTGTCCTCGTTACGGTACCCGACCTGTCGCAGGACGGCAGTGACCACGGAAGCATCGGCCTTGTCGTTGAAAGTAACCGCGAGATCCTGCCCTACCCCGCTCCCCGTAAAGGAGCCGACGATGGTTCCACCAAAAGTAACGTCGGAACCGGTAACGCCAACCAATGCTGAACTGGTCGGTTCCGCAGTCACTTTTATTGAGTTTGCGTATAGGTTGTTTTCATCGCCGGAATTCGTACCGGAATTATAGAGCCCAAAACCATTGACTGTAGTTCCAAGAGCAAAATCGCGTTCGAACATCGGAATTTCGATTCCCCTGGCTACGGTTTCCCGAACTATTGACACCCTAGCCACATTGGCTGCCTTCTGCTCGAACAAAAGGGTAAAAACCGAATCGGCCTCGTAAGCCAAGCCAAGGGAAACTTTCGTACCAGGAGAATTTATCTTGTCTTCGAAATAATAGTCGTCGCCACCGTTATACCCAACATTGAAGTTCCATAATTTCTGGCCATTTCCGCCAGGTCCGAACAAGTCGATGCCCTTGTCTCCGTTGCGAAAGTTAACTGCAAGTCGAATCGAAAACGTTTGGCCGACTCCAAGAGAAGCATCGAACATACGTTCGGCATTTGCCCAAGCTCCCGCAGGGTTAGCGTATAAGCCAAAGGATTCACCGGCCGTATTGACGTTGCCTAAAGAACCGGAAGTGGAGTCACCGATGAAGTATCCGGCGTACAAAGTGGAGCCATCGCTGTTGTCGCTTGTCGTCCAACCGGCCAAACCCGAACCGCCATCGTCACCGGCAGTCCAGGCATCGTCGTAAACGGCAGCATTGGCGGAGTCCATCGCCACCATGGTCACATTGTCATCGAGAATAACCAAAAAGTCCTCGGACGCATCCTTGCCGGCGGCAAAGGCAACCGTGAGGATGCTTCCGTTGAAATCGGAGCCGTCCGAATCAGTCACGGTTGCGTTAGCGTCCAGAATAATGGTCCCGTCATCCTCGAAATAAGCAAGGGAAGTACCATTCAAGTCGCCGATTAAGGGTGCGTCGTTCACATTCGTCACATCGACATTTACTGTAATGACGTCCGTCGAATTACCATCGGAAACTTGTACCACGAAACTGTCGCTCCCGTAGAAATCCGTGTTCGGTTGGTAAGTGAAGGTCGCGGAAGAACTCACTCCCGATCCGTCCACCGAGGCGACACCACCTGTGGCATTCGTTTGCACGCTCCAAGTAAGCGTGTCGCCGACGTCGCCATCCGTCGCATTGAAATCAGGAGAGACCCAAGGATTGGGGGAACCTTCCTCCGACATCGTAACAGCCAAGTGTCCCGCTCCCTGCGTGATTACGGGAGGGTCGCTTACTCCGCTCACCGTTACGCTAATCGTGATCGTGTCAGTAAGGGATGCCCCGTCCGTAACCTGAACCACGAAGCTATCGCTTCCATTGAAGTCGGCGTTCGGAACGTAATGAAAATTCGTAGGCGATGCCCCCGAACCCGATACCGTGGCGTTGCCGTCGGTAGACGGGGATGACACGCTCCAAGTCAAGATGTCACCGACGTCCGCGTCGGTCGCGTTCAAGTCGGCAGCGGTCCAAGTGGCATTGGCGTCCTCAAGAATCGTCACCGACAAAGGACCCGCTCCTTGCGTGATGACGGGGGGATCTTCCACGCCGGTCACGTTGAGATTCACGGTAAGAGTATCAACGGCGGCACGGGCATCCGTAACCTTCAGGACGAAGGAATCGGTACCGTTGACATCAGGGTTAGGCGTAAAAGTGACAGTGCTCGGCGCGGTCCCGGTGCCTTCCACGACTGCCGTCCCATTGGAGGCATTCGTATCTACGCTCCAAACCAGAGTCCCATTGGAATCGTCTGAGTCGCTCGCAGTTAAGCCCGTCAAAGAGAAGGTGCTGGCATTGTCCTCCACCATCGTCAGGGAAGTTGAGTTCACGTCGGTGCCATTGACCTTGATCACCGGAGCATAATTGGCAGGCAACACGACGATTGTGAAGTTCTGGTCGGCAAAAGTGGCGTTCGCATCCAAAGCCCGCAAGGAGACGTTATGAGACCCGATATCTGCTTCCGCCGGCGTACCGGTCAGCAATCCGGCGCCCGAACCTTGGTCGGTAAAGGTGGTCAGCCATGCAGGCTTGACCGGGGCACTAAGCGTAAGCGTCGAGTTTCCATCGGAGTCATCGGCCCGCACATTGTAGGCATAGCTCACATCCGCTCTGGCGGAAGTCACTGCAGTACTCGTGAAGATTGGAGGGTCGTTCACCGCGGTAACCGTGACGCTCACCGTTACCGTGTCCGCTGAAGCGCCATCGGAGACTTGTACCACGAAACTGTCGCCACCACTGTAGTTGCCGTCGGGTACGTAAGTGAAGGTCGTGGGTGCGACGGCGGTACCGGAAACGGTCGCGGTTCCATTTGTCGCTGCCGAAGAAACGCTCCAGACCAAGGTACTGTCGGCGGTATCAACGTCGGTCGCCCCGAGCGTGGGAGCTGACCAAGCAGTGGGTGAACCGTCCTCGGACATAGTCACCGGCAAGGGACCTGCCCCCTGAGTTATCACAGGGGCGTCGCTCACTCCGCTTACAGTCACGTTCACCGTGATCGTGTCAGTCAACGCACCGTCACTCACCTGCACCACGAAACTGTCGCTTCCGTTGAAGTCCGCGTTCGGGGCGTAGGTAAAGGTCGTGGGTGCGGCGGCGATACCGGAAACGGTCGCGGTTCCATTTGTCGCTGCCGAAGAAACGCTCCAGACCAAGGTACTGTCGGCGGTATCAACGTCGGTCGCCCCGAGCGTGGGAGCTGACCAAGCAGTGGGTGAACCGTCCTCCGACATCGTCACCGGCAAGGGACCTGCCCCCTGAGTTATCACTGGAGCGTCGCTCACTCCGCTTACAGTTACGTTCACCGTAATCGTGTCAGTAAGGGAAGCACCGTCCGCGACCTGCACCA
>CAWVZQ010000169.1:0-6238 GCA_963934405.1 uncultured Opitutales bacterium
CGGCGCTTGAACGGTCGGCGGGGATAAGCGGGACGGAACCATGATAGTAGGAGAGCCCCGGCAGGAAGGCGCACGACAGGGTTTCTCCTTTTCCGGGGGTGGTGCGGACGATGGCGGGCGAACCGTTTGCGAATTTTGCGAGGACTTCCCCGCCTTTGGCTTTCAGTTTTGCTCTTACGGACAGGACGGGAAGCTTGGCCCCGTCCCAGCTCGTTTCCGCGATCGACTTGGTGAAGGCCATGTCCTGGCGGATCATGTCGATTTGAGCGCCATCGGGTTCTTCGATTCCTTTGAGCTCGATCCCGAGGAGGGGGAGAAGAAGTCCGTTGGGCCGGTCGTACTCGTCTAGGGTTCCCGCTCCGGCGGTGGCGAACAGACGCCCGCCCGCCTTCACCCATTTTGCGATTTTGGAGGATGCGGCCCGGGAGACGTGCTTGTCGGCGAGATAGAGGACTTTGTACTTGGCGAGAGTGCCGTCGAGGGCATCGGCCTCCACGAGGAAGTCGAGGGGGATTTGGGCATGCCGAATGGCGAGGTAGAGGGAGCGCTTGCCGGCGGCGAAGGAGCCGTGGGAATCTCCCCAGACATCGCCCGTTTCGCTAAACCAGAGGCCGGCCTGGGCAGGGCGGGGGCGACCGTTCCATACGACGTCCTCGAACAGTCCGAGTTCTCGGAATCCCGTGAGGACGGTGGCATAGTTGTCGAAATTGTTTACGTAGTTTTCCGTGTAGGCCGCCTGCACGGGCCGGAACTCGAAGAGGTTTACGATCTGCATGCCGTGTCCGAGGGCTCCGTAGAAGAGACGTCGCCAGGTGTCGGGACGATTGTTCGGCCAGTGGGCCATGCAGTAGTAGTGGATTTTCTGATGGGGCTTTCCCCGGACGCCGGCGCTTAGCAGGTCGAGATTCAGGTTGTTCAGTTGCATGGAGGCCACGGGCATCTGGAATACGTAGTCTTCGCTCCATGGCTGGGTCATGCCTTCAGCCCGAAAGACGTTTACCCACTTGTGGACTTCGCCCAGATACCTGTGCTCGGCGGGATAGTGCGGGGAGTAGTTGGCGCCGATGCCGGCGTTGGGAAGGTGTTTTCGGAGGATGTCCGTTCGTTCCTTGATCTTTAGAATTCCGTGGTGATGCAGGTAACGCTTGGACCAGTAGAAGAGTCCGGGCCTGTCGGCTTTCGCCTCGTCGGAGACATCGTAGGAAATGGATTCCCAGTTTTTCGCTCCCGGCGCGAGGTCGGCCGGCTTGAGCTTTTTCGACTTGGCGTATGCTCGAAAGCCATCGGTGGCTTCGGTTCCGCGGGGGCGGGGCAGGCCGATCTCATCGCCGAGGCTGATCGTGGCCATCTTCTTCGCCCGGTCGGCAAGCTTGGTTTTGCAATGCTCTTCCAGCTTTGGGGTGGGCACGCCTCGAACGTCGGTGTAGCCGTCTATCCTCGAGCCGCGTCCCGAGGTGTCGTTTGTCCGGGTGATGCCGAAAAGCTTTTGAAAGCGATCGACGGCCTTGTCGTAGGCGGGATCGAGCCCCGTGCGAAAGGTGAGGGCATAGGTGATGCATTGGGTGGGGAGCTTGCCGTGCTTGGGTAACTTTTCGAGTTTGGCGAGGAGGTCGAAGGCGACGTCGCGCTCACGAATGATTTTGCGAGAATACCGGGTGTCTCCGAAGTAGGCGAGGTTGAGGGTTTCGCCCGTGGTCTCGAACTTTCCGATGAGGCTGCGTTTTCCTCGGGCATCCACTGCCCCCACTTCCACGGCGACCTTGCCTGCCGGCTTTAGGCGTAGGGCCCATTGTCCGTCGTTCATGGTGTCGAGGAGATGCCCGACTTCTTGCCAATCGGTTGTTTTGCCCGGCTCGACTTGCAGAGCAAGTGGCTTCCATGAACGCATGTGAACCCAGTATGGCGAGTGCTCGGTGCCGTTCTTGGCCGTTACCGTCACTGCTTCCTTACCGAGGTTTTTGACCCTTAGGGAAACGTCGCCTTGTTGCGTGAGAAGGCCGTCGAGCGGCAGGTAGCGTTCCTTCTCGATCCGTTTTGCGACTTCCTCGACGTCGCGGGTGAGCATGACGAGATCGAGGTTCCGCTTGGCGGCGGGTTCGGGTTGCTTGCCGGCCAGCAGGGTGATGGTGGCCTTGCCGGGCTTTAGGTTCACGAAGGCATCATGGCCTTCCCAGACAATGTTCTCGGTGGCTCCCCAGCTCCATTTGTGATCGGCTTTCAGCTTTTGGGAGAACGCCCAGATCTTGAGGTTCTTTCGGGAACCGTAGAGACGGTCGAAGACTTTTTTCCCTCCTTGCTCGATTCTTATGCGAAATTCCGTGGAAAACCGATACGCCGCCTCGTAACGAACGAGTACGTGATGCTTGCCGTTTTCGGAGATGGTTACAGCCATGGAGGCGGAAGCTTCCTCCGCTTGGGCAGGAGCCCCGAGAAACGCTTGTCGACTGAGGAAGCAGTTGGCAAAGGAGGCCGCGTAATAGTTTTCCCCCCATTTCTTTGGTTGCCATCCGGCATTGTCTCTCGAGGCGGGCTTGAATTCCTCGGCTTCCAGATAATGGTTGCCGTCGGGGGCCGGATCTGTGGGTAAGTCGCCTCTGTATGATCGGGGCGTGACTTCCGATGCGAAAGATTCGCAAGTGAGCAAGGGAAGCACGGCAACTAACGGTAAAAGTAAAAGTTTCATCCCTTGAGTTGTGGGAGAAATTCTGAGTTTTGCCAAGCCCCGGAGAGGGTTCCCTAGAAAAAAACGAGTTGCGGGAGGCCTTTTAGGTCAAGGGCCAGAAGGTCAAGATCAAGGGTGTGCCGGCGGCCAGAATCATGATTTCCAGCGGAAGGCCCATTCTCCAGTAGTCTCCGAAGCGATAACCGCCCGGGCCAAGGACTAGGGCGTTGCACTGGTGACCGATGGGAGTGAGGAAGGCACAGGATGCTCCCACTGCTACGGACATGAGGAAGGGGTCGGGATTAAGGTTCATGGCGATTGCGATACCCGCGGCTATGGGCGCCATGATGAGTGCGGTTGCTGCGTTGTTGATGACGTCCGACAAGCACATGGTTACGCCCATTACGATGGCGATTATCACCCAATGAGGAAAGGAGTTGGCGGACAGCGCCATTTGTTTGGCCACGAGTTCGGCGCAACCCGTGTCTCGCAGGGCTTGGCTGAGAGGCATCATTGCAGCGAGGAGGACGATGACGGGCCAGTCGATTTCGCGATATATGTCTCGTGTCGGCAGGATGCCTAGAAGGATGTAGGCTAATGCGGCCCCTACGAAGGCGATCGTCATGGGCAGAACGCCTGCAGCGCTTAGGCCGATTGCCGCCGCGAAGACAAGTAAAGCAAGTCCGGCCTTTTGGAAGGAGCCGACTTTCACTTCTCGTTCGGCTAGAGGAAGCAGGTTGAGAGTGGCGACGCGATCGTCCATGGTCTCGGCGTCGCCGTGAAGGAGTAGAACGTCGCCGACCCTAAAAACTATCTTGTCGAGACGCTTGCGAATGGGTTCACCCTGTCGGGCGATGGCGAGAAGTACTACCCCGCGGCCCATTCGGCGACGGAGGTAAGAGCGTCCGCGACCTTCAAGCAGGGAGCCTCCGGAGACGATGGCCTCGAGGTAACCGAGATCGTCGCTTTCGAAATTGTCGATTCGTTTGCGGATTTCCTTGGCAAGCCGTAACCCGTGGAGGTCGAGGACTTCCTGTAGGTCTACGGGGTCGGCCTTTGCGAGAAAACGGTTGCCGGCTTCAAGGACTCCGTCGGGATCGACTGCGACCACCTTGTCATCCTTATTCACGAAACCTATGAGTTCTAGCTTTTGTCCGAGTTCCTTGGCGAATTCTCCTACGGTTTGACCAATCAAGCCACATTCCTCGGGGACGCGTAATTCAGTAACGTATTCGTTGATTCGAAAAAGGGCCTGCCCCCCGGGTTTCGTTCGCGAGGCTTTTGGTATAAGACGCCAACCGATCAAGGCTACGAAGGCTACGCCCGCTATCGCCACTATCGCGCCAACGGGAGAAAAGTCGAAGAGGCCGTATGGTTGAGCATTCGGGACGAGGTCTGCCCGCATGGTTGCGATGATGATGTTGGGAGGAGTGCCGATCATGGTCATCATGCCGCCGAGGATACTTGCGAAGGCCAGGGGCATGAGAATCATTCCGGGGGGGCGTGCCCGTTCCGCTGCCGTACGCAGGGCGACCGGAAGCATTAGGGCAAGGGCCCCGACGTTGTTCATGAAGGCCGAACAAACCATAACTACTGTCGAGAGCGAAAAGATGTGACCGGACTCACTCTTGGTTAGAGGTAGAATGCTACGGGCGATGATATCCACCACACCCGCGTTGCGTAGGGCGCGACTGATGACCAGTACTGCTCCCACCGTGAGCACGGCGGGATGACCAAATCCGGATAAGAGATTTCCTGGATCCTTGACCAAGGCTGAAGCTCTTCCCAACGCGAATTCCAATATGAGATCCGCCGTTACCAACAGGACGAGAGAAATAACTGCGACGACGTCGTGCCTCCATTTGTTTCTGGCGAAAAGAACAAAGGTTGCCACTAGAATGCCGACGACGGTGAATTGCTCGGGAGTGTGAATCATTTCTGCCACCCATGCTTATGGTTTCGGCGATTGCAAGCAAGACCGGTTCGCTGGGAAAGAATGGGATTTTTGGTATTCGCGCTTGCGTTCGGTCGCCCAAACGTCTGAATTTCATCTTCCCTTCCTTCATCTCACCCTTCTCGACCCACCATGATAAAGACTATATCCACTTCTGCCTTTGCTCTCGCTCTTGCCTTCGGAGGTGTTCTTGTCGCCCAAGATAAGAAGCAAGACAAGGAATTGGCGCAAATCAATGCCGCTCTTCCCTCCAAGCCGACGGTCAAGCCGAGCAAAAAGCACAAGATTCTCGTTTACTCGAAGCCGAGTGGTTTTCGGCATGGTTCGATTCCCACCGGTATTAAGGGCTTGCGAGCCATGGCAGCCAAGACCAAAGCCTTTGAGGCAACTTTCACCTTGGAAACGACTGAATTCACGACCGAGGGCCTGAAGAAGTACGACGCCATAATCTTCAACAATACCACGCATGTTCAAAAGGCTTTCACCGAGCAGTCTCAGCGTGACGCCATCCTCAATTTCATAAAGGACGGCAAAGCGTTCATGGGCTTTCACTCCGCTTCGGACGGAGGAATGACCGGGTGGAACGAGTACACCGAAATGATAGGTGGCTGTTTTGCCGGCCACCCTTGGAATGCCGGCGGAAAGTGGCCTTTTACCGTAGAGGATACGAGTCACCCCGCGACCAAAGCCTTCAAGGACATGAAGACCTTCGAGTATTCCGATGAAATTTACCAGTACAAGAATTACGATCGTAAAAACGTTCGCGTGCTTGTTTCCCTTGATGCGGTCAAATCAGGCAAGAAGGGTAATTCCAAAACGAACGATTATCCAGTTTCATGGGTGCGATCCTACGGCAAGGGCAGGATATTCTACTCGAACTTCGGACACAACAAGGCCACTTGGTGGACTCCTTACATGCTCCAGCATTTTCTTGATGGCATTCAGTGGGCACTCGGAGACATCGATGGACCATCCAAATCCCTCCCTCTGCCCAAGAACTGATACTCTACATTTTTTAACTCAAACTTACCAAACTACGGAGAACTCAAAAATGAAAGAAACCGAAAACGTCTCACGACGAAAATTCCTAGGAGCTACAGCCACCGCTAGCGCCGCCATAACCTTTCCACATGTTTTGAACGCCCAGAAAGCGCGTAGCGAAACCGTGCGCTTCGGATTAGTCGGATGTGGCGGTCGCGGCACAGGGGCTGCAACCCAGATTCTGAATTCCTCTCACAACACTAAGCTGGTGGCCATGGCCGATGCTTTCATCGACAAGGTAGACGGCGCCCATAAACGAGTCGCCAGAACTCACGAAAAGAAAGTGGACGTCCCCCAAGATAGGAAGTTTGCCGGGTTTGATGCGTACAAGAAGCTTATGGAGCAGGATCTCGATCTCGTAGTCCTTGCCACTTCTCCCGGTTTCCGCCCCTTGCACTTCGAGAATGCCGTGAACAAGGGACTTCACGTTTTCATGGAAAAGCCCGTTGGGGTAGATGGTCCCGGTATTCGTCGGGTTCTCGCGGCCAACGAAATCGCCAAGAAAAAGAACCTTTTGGTCGCCGTTGGTTTGCAACGCCACCACGAGCCTCAATACCAAGAAACCATCAAGCGCCTGCAGG
>CAWVZQ010000170.1:0-6229 GCA_963934405.1 uncultured Opitutales bacterium
GGCCATGTTGCGCTTCAACTCGCCAAGGCTGCTGGAGCCGAGGTGCATGTCACTGCATCGAGTGAGGAAAAGATCGCACTCGGCAAGGAACTTGGTGCCGACGTAGGAATTAACTACAAGGAACGATCGGTCGAGGAATATGTCTCCGAGCATACGGGAGGCGCAGGTTATGACGTCGTCTTTGACACCGTCGGAACAACGCGACTCGACGATTCCTTCCTAGCCGCCAAGATCGGTGGCACCGTCGTCTCCATAGCAGCTCGCTCCACCCATGACCTCACGCATGTACATGTGCGTGCACTCACACTCCACGTCGTCTTCATGCTCCTGCCGCTTGCCCGCAACATCGGACGCGAACACCATGGAGTAATCTTGCGACAAGCTACGCAATTGGTCGAAGCTGGCAAGCTACGACCTCATTTGCACACCGAGGTATTCCCATTCGAACGAGTTGGCGATGCTCATGCCCTGCTGGAATCTGGCGGAACGCTCGGTAAAATCGTCCTTTCGAATAGTTAGATTCCGCTTTCAGCTTACGGTCTGCAGGTTTTTCCGAGTGGATCGTAGTCTTTCCGTTGATGTAAGTAACGACTTTTTCCTCCTGTTCGTGAAGGTTTCGGACCACTCGTCATCGTTTTACGAGGCTTCAAGATTGTCCTTCTCAGCATGGCGCAAGGTCGCATGCCCAGGACTCAAGGAAGCAAAGGACGGGGCCATAATCCATATATCTTCACCAACTGGTTGGTTGCCGGAGGACATCACCCAAGGGGGTAGGGCACCAATGGGGATACAACCCCTCGACTGGAAGCGCTCCTCCACCCAAGTCTACGACATTTACGCCACAACAGCATCGACCGGCGCCTGACCGATGTTCATGGACATGTCATTGGTGAGTTGCTTTCTTAATTTCATTGGGTTTGACGGACAAACCCAATGACGTAATTTTTCAGGGATCATGGTCACAGACTTAGGACTGGACAAATCGCTGCTGACGAAGCTGTTTCCACAACCGCGAAACGCCGATGAATGGTTGCAATATGCCTTAAGCGAGGAACAGGTCAGGCACTTCAAGGAGCATGGCTACCTGCACAAGGTAAAGTTACTGAACGAGGAGCAACTGGACGCCTTGAGAAAACAGTTGGCCGAAATGGTCGATCCCGAACACGAGGGACGTGAATTCTTTTACGAATACCACACCAATGAGTCGGACAGCGTCGACAACATGCTGTTCCATGCCTTGGGAGCTTGGCGTGTGCGTCCCGCTTTTCACGACGTCGTATGGAATCCCGCCTTCCTAATGGCAGCCTACCAGTTGCTGGGAACGGATTTCCGGCTCTTTCACGACCAACTCTTCAGCAAACCGGCTAAGCACGGCAGCGTGGTTGCGTGGCACCAGGACTACTCCTACTGGACTTGGACGACCCCCATGGCCCACCTGACCTGCTGGATGGGTCTGGACGACGCGGATACCGAGAACGGGTGCATGTACTATGTTCCCGACAGCCACCATTGGGGCCTCTTGAAAAAGACGGGCTTGGCTGGCGACATGGATGCCGTGAGGGAAGCCCTGACACCCGATCAGGTATCCGACTTCGACAACAAGATACCTGTCGAAGTGAAGGCGGGAGAAGCCGCCTTCCACCATCCCCTCATGATGCACGGTTCCTACGAGAACCGCTCCGACCGGAAGCGCCGAGCCACCTTGATAAACGTCTTCGCGGACGGCGTAATCAGCAATCGCGAGGACGATGGCCTCAACGCCCCTGGGGCGGACAACTACCCAAGGGTTCCCCGGGGGGAACGAATGGGTGGCACTTATTATCCCCTGCTACTCGATGCCGAGGAAGCATACTCCGGATTCACCGAATCGATCCCAACGATCAACGATGTTTGATTACATGAAACCCCTTGCGACAGGCTTGGCGTCCCTGGCCCTTATCTGCATCCTCGAAAGTGCGGAACGGGAGCATGTTTTCAGCAAGGAAGAGAAGTCTTGGTGGGCGATTCAGCGAGTGACTGAGCCAGAGATCCCAACTCATGGAAAGAAATGGGCCCGTAATGAAATCGACCGCTTCGTGGCTCGCAAACTCGATCAGGCCAAGCTCTCCCCTTCTCCTGCAGCAGGCCCGCGCGAACTCGTAAGAAGAGTCTATTTCGATCTTCACGGCTTGCCTCCAACGCCCAAGCAGGTGGAAGCTTTTCTCGTCGCCCATGAAAAGGATTCCGACGAAGCCTACGAGACGCTCGTGGAACGCCTGCTCGACTCACCCCGGTATGGCGAACGCTGGGCCACCCACTGGCTGGATGTGGCGCGATACGCTGACTCCGACGGTTACCGCGCAGACGATTTTCGTCCTGGAGCCTACCTGTACCGAGATTACGTGATCGATTCACTTAATCGTGACAAACCGTACGACCAATTCGTTCGCGAACAATTGGCTGCCGACGAGTTTGCTGCCAACGATCCTGAAATCCTCATTGCCACCGCCTTCCTTCGTCATGGGGTCTACGAATGGAACCAGCGTGAAGCTCGCATGCAATGGGAAATCATCATGAACGAGATGACAAACGTGACGGGCGAAGCGTTTCTGGGACTCGGCATTGGTTGCGCCCAGTGCCACGACCACAAGTTCGATCCCATTTTGCAAAAGGACTATTACGCTTTGCAAAGCTTTCTTTCTGCTGTCTGGTGGCCCGAAAACCGCAAGCTGGGATCTTCCGGGGACTTAATGAAATTAAAGATTTGGGAAAGCCAAACCCAAGAGATTCGAGCCAAGCTAGCAAAAATAGAAGGCGATGCTCACGCAGGAAAGAAAGCCTTCGCGGTGGGCCAGTTTCCAGAAGAAGTCAAGGCGATGTACAACAAGCCCGCCGCAGAAAGGACTCCTTACGAGGAGCAACTTGCCCAAATGGTGGAACGCCAAGTCGTCGCCCAAAAGCGCAAACAGGACATTAAGAAACTATTGAAAACGGAACCTGAGAAACTAGCCGAATACGAGGGACTGAAAAAGGAGCTCGAGGCCTTTGCCGGTAAAAAGCCTCAATTGCCAGATGCCTTCATCACCACGGACGTCGGACCACAGGCCGCCCGCACCTTTATTCCATCGGCCTCGGGTAAAACCGAAGTGAATCCTGAGTTTCTTTCCTTATTGGGACAACCCGCTCCAAAAATCAAACCCATGACGAAAACCTCGGGGCGTCGCAGTGCCTTGGCCAAGTGGATCGCGAACAAAAACAATCCCCTCTCAACCAGGGTCATCGTAAACCGCATCTGGCAGCACCACTTCGGACAAGGTATCGTACCCACTCCTAATGATTTCGGCACCTTAGGTGAACCGCCCAGTCACCCTGAATTGCTGGATTGGTTAACGATGCGATTTGTGGAAAATGGTTGGTTAATGAAGCCCTTGCACAAGCTCATCATGACCAGCGCAACCTACCGCCAGACAACCCGTCACGAACCTAGAGAAAGAGAGAACCTCACTGATCCCGGCAATCGACTCCTGTGGCGTTTTCCGCCACGGCGGCTCTCCGCGGAACAGACGCGCGACGCCATGCTGGTCGTTTCAGGCGAACTGCAGGAGAAAAAAGGTGGTTCTCCCGAGAATGCCGACAAGCTCGTTCGCAGCGTATATCTCAAGAAAATGCGGAACTCGCCCGACAAAATACTAAAAAGTTTCGACGCTCCCTCTGGTTTCGACTCCGCTCCCACCCGCCTCCAAACGACCACTCCGACACAATCGCTTTTGCTGTCAAACGCAGATTGGCCGCGGAATAGAGCGAAAGCTTTTGCCGCCAAGTTGCTGAAAAAAAACCCGACGGTTAGTCAAAAACTCGTGGAACGAGGCTATCTTAGTACATATGCCCGCCCGCCCGCCGAGGGTGAACTGCGCGCGGCGCTCGATTTCCTCAAAGCCCAGAAAGCGACTGCCCAAATATCTCCTCCGGCAAAGATCGACAAGTTTCCAGATGAAAACGGACTGCGACCCATTGCTCAGGCTTTTGGCAAAGTGCAAGGATTCGGCTTGGGAGACCGTGCCCTGTGGTTGCAACCCGGCAGTCGTTTCGAAAAGCTTGAAGTGGAGGATTCCGAACTTGACGAGGCCTTCACGATAGAGGTCGTCGCAAGCTTGGATAATCTACATCCTAACGCCAGTGTGAACACCTTGATCTCCAACTGGAACGGCAACCACCAAACTCCCGGCTGGACCTTCGGCGTGACAAGCATCAAGTCCGCCTACCGGCCCCGCAACTTCATTCTGCAATTAGTCGGCGAAAACGTGGGGGGGGACGTCGTCTATGAAGTGGTTGCCTCCAACCTGCGCATTCCCACCGGCAAGCCCGTTTATCTAGCCGCAACCGTCGCCGCCAATGGGAAGGGGGAAGGCAAGGTAACCTTCCATTTCAAAGACCTTTCCGATCCCGATGCAAAACTTCAGTCCGCCGCAGTCGATCACGGCATAGCAAGACGCATTCAGACTCCCGATGTTCGTCTGCTTGTCGGTGGTCGGGATCAGAGCGGACACCTCTGGGACGGCCAACTCGCTCGTCTTGTAATCACATCCGGGATCTTGGTGCGTGACCAGTTGTTAATCTCCGCTCCCAAAAGTCTGCCGAGCAGGCTTATAGACTGGAGTTTTAAAGGACAAGACGGCGAACGCCCCGTTCCGAACACGGCTTGGATTCGTCGTGGGAAACCGAAGTCATCCAGTGAAATCCCCTCCAGCACCCTTGCCTCCGTGACAGACTTCTGCCACGCGTTGCTAACCTCCAACGAGTTTCTTTATCTTCATTGAGCCATGGCTTGCAACCGCATAACACTGCCTGCCTCACGTCGCGATTTCCTTCTTTCGGCAGGATCCGGCTTCGGGGCCGTGGCTCTCTCCGCCTTGACTGGCGAACGCACCTTGGCCGCGACCTCGGACAATCCCGCTGCCGCCAAGATACCGCATGCCCTTGGACGAGCCAAGAACGTCATCTTTCTCTTCATGGAAGGAGGGCCGAGCCATCTCGATCTCTTCGACCCCAAGCCCTTGCTCCAGAAACTGGCGGGGCAAAGCCTGCCGGACAGCTTCGAACGCCCCGTGACCGCCATGGGCGAAGTGAATTCGCCGCTACTGGCGTCCAAACGCAAATGGAAGCAACATGGTGCAAGCGGCCTTTGGATTTCCGACTGGCTCCCGAACCACGCCCGCATTGCCGACGAACTTTGTGTAATTCGGTCCTGCGTTTCGGACGGTATCAACCACGCCGGCGGTGTCTGCCAAATGAACACAGGCTTGGTTTTTGGCGGCAGACCCTCGCTGGGAGCTTGGGTATCCTACGGCTTGGGCACGGAAAACGAAAGTTTGCCGGGCTTCGTGGTGATCAAGGACACCAAGGCAATGGTCGTGAATGGTGCCCGATGCTGGGGCTCGGGCTTCATGCCCGCCAGTTACCAAGGCACTTTGCTGGAACCGGGCGACGAACCCATCTCTTACCTGAACGCCCCAAAAGACATTTCTTTGGACAGGCAGCGAAACAAACTTGCTTTTCTGCAAGGCCTCAATCGACGCCACCAAAAAAATCGTGCATCCAATACTGACCTCGAGGCCCGCATACGCAGCTACGAACTGGCGGCCCGAATGCAAGCGGAAGCCCCCGAGGCAGTCGATCTGTCCAAAGAAAGTCCAGCGATCCAAAACCTGTACGGACTAGACCGAGATGAAACCAAAACCTTTGGTCGCCAGTGCCTAATGGCTAGACGCCTAGTCGAACGAGGAGTGCGTTTCGTCCAACTTTACCATGGAGCCGGCAGCAAATGGGACAGCCACTCCGGCATGGAAAAAAATCACTCCAAATTATGCACTTCGGTCGATCAGCCGATCGTCGGCTTGATCACCGACCTAAAGGCGAGAGGGCTACTCGACGAGACGCTTGTCGTCTGGGGCGGAGAGTTCGGGCGTACACCGATGAGCGAGAAAGGCGATGGTCGCGACCACAACCCAACCGGTTTTACCATGTGGATGGCGGGCGGCGGAGTGAAAAAAGGCCAAGTGGTGGGTGCGACCGACGAGCTCGGGCTCTTTGCGGTAAAGGACAAATTGCACGTCCACGACCTGCACGCCACCATTCTCGGATTGCTTGGCCTTGATCACACAAAGGTGGTCTACATGCACAAAGGACGTCCCGAGCGAGTGGACCTGAACGAAGGTCATGCTTCTCACAAAATCATTGGTTGAAGCCGAGG
>CAWVZQ010000171.1:0-6225 GCA_963934405.1 uncultured Opitutales bacterium
CTTGATTCGACTGTTGCTGGCGATGAACCCTACATGTTGGCTCGAAACTTGCCCGGCGTAGTGGTTCTAGTCGACAAGGATCGCGTTAAAGCCGGGGCCTATGCTATTCGCAAGTTCGGAGTAGACACTCTCGTGCTGGACGATGGTTTTCAGTACTTGGCGCTGAAAGGCCGACTCAACCTGCTGCTGGTCGACCAAACCAACCCCTTTGGCAATGGCCACCTGCTGCCTCGGGGAATCCTTCGCGAACCGATCTCTCATCTTTCTCGGGCATCCTATATTTTTCTCACCAAGTCGAAGACGGACCCGGACGGTGAGTTGCTGGACTTGATTAACAAGCACAACCCCAAGGCTCAAATTATTCGTTGCACACACCATCCCAAGCATTTCCACGAAGTAAATGGCGACCGATTGCAAGATGTCGATTTTCTAAGAGAAATCCCCGTCGGGGTCTTTAGCGCCATTGCTTCGCCTCGAGGTTTCGAGGAAATGATTGAGGAATTGGTAGGGGATCTCCGCTATCGTAGACGCTTTCTCGACCACCACCGGTACACCAGGGGCGAACTGGACCGGGTCTTGAAGCGTGCTCGACATGCCGGTTCCGAGGTTGTCGTGACAACGGAAAAAGACGCCGTACGCATCCCGCTGGACTACAAGCCCGTTATCCCTTTGTATTTCATTCGCATGGAAATCGAAATTCTCGAGGGTTTTAAGGATTTCGAAGCCGCCGTCGGCGAAATTTGTTTTCCTCAGGGCTTGCTGTCGGTTTCACATGCGGACTGAAGACGTTGCCCTAACCGGAATTGGTTTCGTAAAGTCAGTTCCCTGAAGAATAGCCAATCACGGTTTTCGCCAGTGCTTCCACGCAGTCGATTTTGGCAGTAGGGCGGATGCCGTGCCCGAGGTTGAATATATGCCCGTCGTAAGGCGACATCCGGGACATCAGGCCTTTGGCGGCAGAGCGAACCGAATCAGGGTCTGACTCCAGAAGTTCGGGGTCGAGATTCCCTTGAACGGAAATCTCGCTTCCAAGACTTTTCTTGGCTTCGGCTAGATCGATGGAATGATCGAGCGCGAGACAGGTCGTCCCGCATGAAACAAGTTCTTGGAGCTTGTTTGCAGAATCCTTGGCGTAGAGGATCAACGGGATTTCACCTCGCAGACTGGAGGTTAATTCTCGGATCCATCGAAGTGACCATGCTTCCGAGTCGCCATCAGGGCACAGGCTTCCCCAAGTGTCGAAGATTTGGATGGCGTCTGCCCCGGCCTTGGCTTGTTGGCGGAGGTACTGAACCAGCACGGTCGTGAACTTTTCCATCAGCTGGTTGAAGGCATGGGGTTGCTCTTTTGCAAAAGCCAGTGCGCGAGGAAAGCCTGCTGAAGATCCGCCGTCAATTGCGTAGCATGCCAATGTCCATGGAGATCCGCAAAAACCAAGAAGGGCTTTTTCGTTGCCCAGCGATTCCCGCAAGAGAGCGAGGGCCTTCGCTACGTATTCAAGGCGGTCGGCGGCTCCCTCGACTTCGAGTCGGTCTACGTCGTGGGCTGTTTCGATGGCGAAGTCCATGCGGATCCCCCCTTTGTCGTGAAAGCCGTAGCCTTGCCCCATCGCTTCCGGTACAACCAAGATGTCGCTGAATACGATCGCGGCATCGAGGGGGAATCGAGCTAGCGGTTGCAGGGTTACCTCCTTAGCCAAGGTGGGTTCTCGAACCATCTCGAGAAAACTGTACTTTTCCTTCAGTGCTCTGTATTCAGGCAAGTATCGTCCTGCCTGTCGCATAATCCAGAGCGGAGGTCTGTCCAGAGGTTTGCAAGCAAGCGCATCGAGTATTCGTTGGCGGCCGGTCATGATTCCCCAACCCAATCTCGCGGTTTTAGAAACTTTTCGTAAAGTCGGGCTTCCTCGGTGCCGGTTTCCGGTTGCCATTCGTATTTCCATATCACTTCGGGTGGAAGAGACATCAGAATTGATTCCACTCGCCCTCCAGACTGGAGTCCGAAGAGAGTCCCTCGGTCGTAAACGAGGTTGAATTCTACGTAGCGGCCTCTTCGATAGCGTTGAAAGTCCTTGTGACATTCCTCGAAAGGGTGATTTGCCCGGTTTTCAACAATTGGAAGATACGCAGTCGGGTAGGAATCGCCTACACTTTTAAGAAAAGCGAAAGCACGATCAAATCCACCTTCGGAGAAGTCGTCGAAAAAGATGCCTCCGATTCCCCGCGATTCGTTTCTGTGCTTGAGATGAAAGTATTCGTCACACCATTCTTTGAAACGGGGGTAAAGATTTTCACCAAAGGTTTTGCAGGCGTCTCTCGCGGCTCGATGCCAAGCTATGGCATCCTTCTCAAAACCGTAGTATGGCGTGAGGTCGAATCCACCACCGAACCACCAAACCGCTGCATCGCCGTTTTTGGGCATCGCTCGAAAAAAACGTACGTTCGCGTGGCTGGTGGGAGCAAAGGGGTTATCGGGGTGCAGCACTACCGAGACTCCCATGGCTCGAAAGGAAGCCCCGACTAGTTCGGGACGGTTGGCTGTAGCGGAGGGCGGGAGGTTTTCCCCACTGACGTCAGAGAAGTTTATTCCTCCTTTCTCGAAGATGTTTCCTTTTGACAGCGACAGGGTGCGTCCGCCGCCACCTTCGCTTCGTTCCCATTCGTCTTTTCGAACTTCGGCAACGGAGTCGAGGTCGCGAGCAGCGACTAGAATACGGTCCTGCAAATCCAGAAGGTAAGTGCGTACGGCTTCGGGGTCTGACTGGGCTTCGTCCATTAATTCAGAGAAGTTTAAAAAAAAAATTAGTGGATGGAGATGTTTACGGGGCGAATGCACTTCCAACTTGCTTGTGCAAGGGGGAGGAGGATGCAAGGGAATGTTGACGATGACGACTGGCGGAATGAGTGCCCATCGGTCTGGAGACTACTCCTCAGCTTCCTCTTCTTCGGGATCCTGAGCAAGAAACTCCTTGGCTTCCTCCAGAGTCTCGCAAATCCCCCACTCTTCTGCTCCGTCCAAGTTGTTCCACATTTCCGCTTCTTCTCCCACAGCTACGATTACGCCTCGCATGGGTAGTTTCAGCTCTTCTATTTTTTCTGCGAATTCGCCTACGACTTCGACTGCTTCTTCTCCAACTTCTTCGAGTTCGGAGACGTCGATTACCATTTTTTGTATGCCCGCGTTTATGGTTCCTCGGATTCTGGTGTCCAGGTTTTCCTTGATATCGTTGATGACGAAGTTCGAAAGCACTTCCGGGAGCTTGAAGAAAAGAAAGTCTTCGATCTGCTTGAAGTAGCGAGCGGAGGAGTCGAGCTGCATCACCTCATATAGAGTCGCCTCGGTTTTGTTTCGATCAAAAGGTTTGTTCAAGCACTCGGCGAAACCGGAGTCTATGGCCTTGGTTTGAGAGGCTTCGTCTCCTTTGACGATCATGCCTATTACGGGCGTGTTCATCACGTTGCTGTTTGTCTTTAGTTTTCTGCGAAGATCGACTGCGGTGTCGTCAGGCAACGCCATGCTGATTATAATGGCGGTGAAGGCAGACCGTTCGCAAATGCTAAGGGCTTCTGCTTCACTTCCGGCTCCTTGCACGGACCACTCGTTCCGTTCGGCAATTTCCGCAAGCTGACCAATGATAGCCGGTTGATCGTCTACTACGAGAAGGGAAACTCCCGTTGCAGTCGCTTCTGCCTGTTCAGGTTTGTCTGCGGGCAGTCCGGATGCGACCAAGCGATTCATCCGGAAAAGTCTCCGTCCAAGCGTGCGGATTAGCTTGATTGATACCTTTGGATTCTTTGTCACGATATCGGCGATGCTTTCCTCCACATGCCGGACCTTGGCGGGCGTCTTGGCCCGAATGGTCGCATCTCGCTTCATCGAGAGAATTTCGCTCAATTCGCCGAATATGGATCCGGCGGTGTCTATTTCCGTGAGAGTCCGTCCATCGCGCACGACTTCGAGCGTGCCGCTTTCAAGGATACAGAATCCCTTCCCCAGTTCCCCTTCAGGGAGAACCACGTCCCCTGCTTCGTATTCGGCTGCTCTTATACTCATGATGCTTGTTCGGCTGAGGTTTGTAACTACTAGGTTGGGAGTTGGGCCTTACCGGCCTCAAATAAATTCGTTGAAAAGGTTTTCCAGCATTTCCTGCCTTCCGGAAGAAGGTGGCGTGGGTTCGTTTGAGAGTGCGTGGGCCTCAAGTTCAGTCAAATTGGCTTCCCCTCGTTCTATCTTGGCGCCAATGCCCTTATCCCAACCACCGTAGCGTTTGGAGACAAACTCCTTCATCCGACCGTCCGCCCTTATCGCGGCAGCGGATTTTAGCCCCCTGGCGAAGGTGTCCATACCTCCGACGTGGGCGTGGAAGAGGTCGACAGGTTCGTGAGATTCACGTCGGCGTTTTGCATCGAAATTCAATCCGCCCGTCGTAAAGCCTCCCATGTCGAGAAGTACGAGCATGATTCTGGTCGCGTCGTAGATGTTGGTGGGGAACTGATCGGTGTCCCAACCCAAAAGCTCATCGCCCGCATTCGCATCGATCGAGCCAAGCGCTCCTGCGGTTGAAGCCACCTTGAGGTCGTGCTCTACGGTGTGGCCGGCAAGGATAGCGTGATTGGTTTCAATGTTGAGCTTGAAGTGGTCGAGCAAATCGTAGTCTCTCAAGAAATTGAGGCAGGCGGCTGCATCGGAATCGTACTGGTGCTTGGTAGGTTCTTTGGGTTTGGGCTCAATGTAGAACTGCCCTTCAAAGCCAATTTCCTTTTTGTAATCCACCGCCATGTGTAGAAAGCGGCCGAGGTTGTCCAATTCCCGCTTGAGGTCGGTATTAATCAAGGAGGAGTAACCTTCCCGGCCACCCCAAAACGTGTAGCCTTCTCCACCGAGTCGGTGAGTAACCTCGATTGCTTTCTTGATCTGTGCAGCCGCGTAGGCGAACACCTCGGGGCATGGAGAAGTTGCGGCGCCCATTGCATAGCGAGGGTGCACGAAGAGGCACGCCGTGCCCCAAAGCAATTTCTTTCCCGTGTTTTGCTGCAAGCCTTCAAGTTCGTCCACTACGGCATCTAGAGCGGAGTTGGATTCGGCCAATGTGCCTAACTCAGGCGCTATGTCTCTATCGTGGAAGCAGTAGTAATCAATGCCGGTCTTTTCGAGGAACTCGAAAAAGACATGGGTTCTCTTTTGCGCGTTCTCCACGGAATCGCTCCCGTCGTCCCAAGGCATTTGAGCGGTCCCGGGGCCAAAGGGGTCGCCCAAGGGATTTCGCATGCAGTGCCAATAGGCTGCTCCAAAACGAAAGTGTTCTCGCATCGACTTGCCCTCCACGAGCTCGTCGGCGTTATAGTGCTTGAAGGCTAGCGGGTTTTTCGACTCGGTGCCTTCGTATTTGATTGAGGAGACTTCTGGGAAGAACTCGGACATTTCTAATGCTTTGAAGTTTGTATTGTGAATGTTTGGGGAAACACTTTATTCTGGCAGACGCTTCTGCATCCACCTATTTTAAAGGTCCTTAATTTTTTTCCCGCGAGTCGATTCTGTCAAGATGTAAAAGTCTCGCGTGTAATGGAGATACCCTACCTTTTTACGGCTAATATTTTCACCTTTAGATTTCCGATCGGTTCGGCGATTGAGAAAGCGATGCCGGACAAAGACTCGTCTTTCAAGGAAGAGGTGGCCAAGGCGATGCGAGTTGGGGCGCATTCGGATTCGCCCATTGCTGCGTCAAAATCCACCCATTTGCCGCGTATGTGAAACTGTGTCCACATGTGAAAGCCCATTATGTGCTTACGCCCTTCGTATTTCGGCAAATAGACGAGACCTGCCGCCACTCTGCTTGGCAATCCGGAGGACCTTCCCAAGGCAGCCAGTAGCACCGCATGCTCGCTACAGTCGCCCTCGCGAGTGCGAGCCACCTCGCTGGCTGTGGCGAATCCCACGTCGAGATTTTTCGCCGTTACGTAGTGGGTCACGAAACTCCTCAGGTTGCTTGCCATCTGAACCGGGTTTTTTGCCCCGCGAGACGCTGCTCGCGCCAGGGCGCGGATTCCGGGGTCGTTCGCATCGATCATTACGTTCGGCAGGCGGTATTCGGGATCGACTTGTCCCGGGTTGCCCTTGCCCTTGAGTACCTCGTCGAGCTTTATTCGTTCCACCCGCACTTGGATCACTCCATCTTCCTGCCTTTTGGCTTTCTGGAAATCTCCGTCTTCAGGCACAGTCTGAAGG
>CAWVZQ010000172.1:0-6209 GCA_963934405.1 uncultured Opitutales bacterium
ATGGAAGTGGCGTCGGCGGTTGCGACGACTGGAGGACCTACCACGGCGTTGGTGGTGAAGGTATGGGCGTTAGCCGACCATACGGTTCCTGCCGAGTTGGTCGCCCGGGCACGAATGAAGTATGGCGTGTTGACGGTCAATCCGGTCAAGGATTCCGTTAGGCTGCCGGCCGCCTGGGTTCCCGTCATGGTGACGTTGGAATCCCAGTTGCTCACGGTCACGTTCCCATCGTTGTCGCCGTAGAAGAAGGTAATGTTGGCATTCTCGCCTCCATTTTCGATGAGATCGAAGTTGGCTACCGCCGAGGTGCCCCCGATGTTGCTCGAGTTTACGTCACTGATTACGGGGACGTTCGGGCGAATGGTGAGCAGGTAGACCTGTGGGGTGCTTGCGCCCGCCAAGTTGGTGGCGGTTATGGTGACGTTGTGGTCGCCGACCGCGGTCGTCACGCCCGAGATAAGACCTGCCGAATTGACGGAGAGTCCCGAGGGAAGTCCACTGGCGGTGAATCCCGTGGGGCCCTTCAGGGCGCTCAAGGTGTGCAGCATGGAGGGCATTGCTCCGCCTGCGTCCCCTGCGTAAATAGCGGCGATCTCGGTTCCGGTTAGTGGCGAGTTGTAAATACGGATGTCATCGAGGAAGGTGTTGCCATGGTTCCCGATACTTGGATTGTTGCCGGCATTCCCCGAATTGTCGCGGGCGCCGAACACGAGTTGCGAACCCGTTGCGTTTATGTTGCCGCCTCGGTTTTCCTCGCCCGCCTTCGCTCCGTCGATGTATATGTTGCGCTTGCCGCCACCCCAGTTGACGGCGAGGTGGTGCCAGTCGCCATTGCCGACGGACCCGGCTCCGACGTACCAGTCGTCGTTGCCGGGACCGCGTAAACACCAGCTGATGTATCCAATGCCGTTACGGCGACGTAGTTGCCAACCTTGTCCGCCTTCACCTCTCTTGGATATCCAGGGGTCCCAATCTCCGTCGGGCATTTCCTTCACCCAGACGGAGATGGCGATTTGGCTGCCGCCGTCGAAGGTGGATTGGTTGCCGCCGTCGCTTACGGTGATATATTTGTTTCCGTTGAGGTTGACTGCCTTTCCGCTGCCGGTCGGGGTGTCGGTAACGTAGATGTCGGAGGCAGATGCTACACCGTGATGATTGTTTCCTGAGCTGTCGTTGGCTGTGCCGTCGTCGAAGTTCCACCTGCCGAGAAGGTCGGAGGCACGAGTCAACTGCGCAGGATAATTAGCGTTCGAGTAGTACCCCGTGGCGTTGAGGTCGCCCACGAGTATGGGGGCGGTGTTCTCCGCTATGGTGCCGTCCCCGACGTCGATCGTGCCGTCGGTGAGGTTGAAGCTGTAGTTGAAGGCCACGCGTCCGCCGCCGCCAGCGTAACCGCTCGTCACTTCGCCGCCTTTGGCGAGAATAGAGCCGTTGTTGACGATGGACTTGCCCGCGAAGCGTATGGAACCGCCTGATCCGCCGCCGCCGGCGTTGCCATGGGAGCTTGTGCCGCCGTTGGCGGATATGGTGACCCCCGAATTGATGGTGATGGTGCCGTTGCCGTCGGCCTCGAGAGAGATGGCTCCGCCGCCGGCTCCGCCGCCCACATTGTTGCCGCCACCGCCGCCGGAACCACCGTGGAGATGGGTGAGGCTCTCGGAACCGTACGTGAGCCCGAAAGAAGCACTGTCGCTCTGTTGGCCTTCGGATCCGTAGCCGGCTCCGCCGCCGTCGTTGTTGAGGACCCGATCCTTGCCTTTGCCGGGACCGAAGCCATCGCCTAGCCTGTAGCCACCTTCGTGGCCGCCAGCCTTGCCCTTGCCTCCGGTAAAGGTCGACAACCAGCCACCCCAGGGGTTTTCGGTGGTCAGGGCGTTGCCGCCGTTTACGTTGAGATTGGTTCCCACTATGATGTCACCGCTGCTGCGGGTCTTTAGAATGAGTGCGTTTTCGCCCTCTATGATTACCGTGACTCCGGATCCCAAGTTGATTGAGTCGAAGGTGTGGGTGGATATCCCGTAGTTGACTCCGCTGTCGCTACCCGCGGTGATTACTCCGTCCGCAGCGTGCTTCCCGTCGCTGTGGCGCCAAGTGCCGTCGGTAGTATGGAAATGGAGGATGCCCGAGGAAAAGTTCAAGGCGGTGACCCCGTTGTTGCCCAAGACCGACACGGTGCCGGACTGGAAGCCGGTTACGTCGGTGTTGCCGACGGTTACGTCGCCATCGCTGACCAGACTTATGCGTCCGCCGCCGCCGTCTTTGTCCGATTCGGCCGTCACTCCGCGAGCTTCCAGAGAACCGCTGTTTACGATGGAGCCGCCCTGCAGGCGAATGGAACCGCCGGAGCCGCCTCCTCCACCTCTGTCGTTGTCGGTGGTATCGCCCCCGTTCACGGTGATCTTGGCGCCCGAGGTAATGGTGATCGTCCCGGTGCCGTCTGCCACGAGCTCGATGGCGCCGCCGCCGCCGCCGCCCGCTTTATAGTTGCCGCCTGCACCACCGGAACCGCCCAGGAGATGGGTGATCGCCCGGTCGCCGTAGGGGAGGCCATGAGTAGCAAATTGGTTATTATGCGTCCAGCCGTTCCCGCCGTAACCGGCCCCACCGCCATCGTTGGCGTCAGTGCGGTCTCGGCCCTTGCCGGGACCGTTGCCATGGCCGTTTTTGTTACCGCCGTCCCAGCCGCCGATCCTACCGGCTCCGCCGTCGTTGTTGGTCGGGTTGATTTCGCCGTCTGCCACCATGGCGGTGGCGAGGGTGATGTCTCCGTGGTTGCGGGTCTTGAGGGAGAGGGCATTGCTGCCCTGCAAGGTGAGGATTACGGACGAGCCGATGTTGACCCTGTCCGCCGTGAAGGTCCATACCTTGTACGGGTAATCGGTATTTCCATAGTTGTAGGTGTGCTCTGAGAGAATACCTGCGAGGAAGGAGCCGTCGGTATGGGTGATAGTGCCCAGATCGGTGTCGATGGTGAGACCGCCCGAGGTGAACACCAATTCGGTGACTTGTGGGCGCAGGAGTCTCACCGTGCCGTCCCCTCCGGTCAAGGTGCCGCCACTGGTGCCACCCGAGGCCGTTATGTTGGCGTTGGTGGCGCTCGCGTGGTTTACGAAAGTGCTGATGCCCTGAACGAATACGCGCCCGCCGCCGCCGCCGGAGCCACCGCCTTGGCCGGTGATCGGCCCGTTGCCACTGTGAGATGGACCATTGCCTCCGTTGGCTGAGATCTCGACGCCTGCGTTGATCACGACGTTGTCGCCTTTCAAATAGATGGATCCGCCGGATCCACTGCCGCCGGAGCGACGATGCTCGTTCCACCTCGCCCCGCCTTCGCCGCCTTCGGCACCTATGTCGCCGCCTATGATGAGGGTGCCGCCGGCCACGATCTTTATGGCTCCGCCGCCGGTGCCGCCATGTCGTTCGCCACCGCCACCGCCGCCGGATCCGGCGAATAGATGGGTGATGTCGAGGTCGCCGTAGGTTTGGCCGGTACCTGCCACCGAGTCCGCATGGGCGCCAAGCCCGCCGTAAGCGCCACTGCCCACGGTGTCGTTTTGCCAATTGCCGTCAGGTTGGAAGAATTTGGCGCCTCGCCCTTTGTCCATGGCGTTGTTCAGTACGTGGACGGGACCGGTGCCGTCGCTGGCGTTGCCCCAATTGCGATAACCGCCCTCACCACCACCGAGTTTCCCCTTAATGGTAACGTTCCATGGATCGATATGAGTATCACCACTTGTACCGTTCCCTTTGCCTCCACGGGTGCCGTTGGCGTCGAGGGAGGCGAGTATGGTGATGTCGCCGGACGCATTGAGGTCGAGCGGGTTGTTGCCGGTGAGGGTGGCGGTCACGCCGTCCCCGATGTTGATGGAGTCGAAGGTGAACTTGGCCACGTTGTAGGTGATGTCGTTACCTTGATTGTCGGTGTAGGTGGTGGCGAGAAGTTCGCCCGAGCCGCCGGTGCCGTTGCTGGCCAACCAAGAGGGGGTGGGGCCATTGGTGTCGAAGGCGATGGTCCCGGTGTTGATGTCGATTTTCCTCTCGGCCACGAAAGTCGCGGTGGTGTCCGACCAGTCGCTGCCTCGGGAGTTCTCACCGAACACGCGGTAGTAATAGGTGTTGCTCTTGATTAGGCTGGAGATTGAGCCGGCCAAGTCGACCTGCGTGCTGGCGGGCTTGCCGTTGGAGAGCCCCATTACGGTGAAGTGCCCGTTCTGGTTCGCCTTGCCCGGCGTTATCACGGACATGCCGACCGAAGGCGTCTGGTACCATGCCCGGAATTTCGAGCCACCGCCCCATTCGCCGTGGGCGAGGGCGATCTTGTAGGTCTCGCCGCCGACGAGGGCCTTGTCCCCGGAGGTCCAGTTGTTGTTGCCTCCCATTTTTTCGTTGCCGGCGGTGCCGGAGGCGGAGAACACGCCGTTTTGGTCGAGATCGAGCCAGATGGTGGTTCGGTCGTCCTTTTGGTCCATCTTGAACTTGTAGTTGCCCGATTCGGGGGCGTTGAAGTCGGCAATGAAAAGACTCATGTAGTTGTCTGCCTGGGCAATCCCGATGCCGGCGTTCTTGAAGTCGTTATCGCCGTTGAAGTAAAACCCGTTGACGGCAGGGTTGTTGGGTTCGCCCAAAAGGACGGCCGAGCCGGCGTGGGGAAGGGCGATCAGGGTCTCGATGTCGTTGAAGAAGCTGTCGTTGGGACCGGGGAGACCGTTGACGTCCTTGGGGAAGCCGTAGCCGTAGAAACCGTTTGTGGGGGCTTCGGCGTAGTAGTTGCCGAAGTTGACTTCATGTTCCCAAAGGGATACGTCGGTGCCCCCGTCGATGGTGCCCCAGTAGAGGGTGACGTCCACCCCGGTGGCGGGGTCGCTGAAGTCGGGAGCGTCGCTCTTGTAGGGATGTGCGCCGTCGAGACTGCCGGTCAAGGCCCATTTGTGGGCCAAGTAGCCCTCGACTTTTTGTACTTCATCGGGGCCGAGGGTGCTGTTGAAGAGCAGCACTTCGGAGATCATGGCCTTGGCATTGGACTGAACGGAGGTTCCGTTGCTCCGCACTCGGGCGGCAATGGTCACTGGGCTGTTGGGGGCGGCGGCGATGGGGCCGGCGTCGGACAGGGTGTCTCGCTGGGTGCCGTTGCTGAAGAAAGTGCGGGTGCCGACACCGTATACGAGCGAGAATACGTTCGCGTCGTCGACCCTTGCGTTGTTCATGTCGCGGTCGTCGCCTCCGGATGTGCCGCGGATGGTCATCCGCATGCGGTTGGCATCGTTTCCTCTTTTGCGCAACTGCCAGCCTTGGTTGTCCTCGCCGTTCTTGGAGATCAAAACTCTCCAATTGCCGACGTTGTTGCCATCCGAGACGACGAACAGGGTCATCTCTTCCCAAGCGTCGAAGAGGGCCGTATTCTGAACCAGCATGCAGTCGTTGGAGCCGTCGAACTGAAGGGTGGGCTTGCCGTTGAAGCCGGTTGCAAGGTACTTCGGTTCGCGGTTGGTGGCCGCCTGGTAAGTAGTGGCGAAATTCTCGTTCCCGCTGCGGTCGCCCCAATAGCCGATGGTGTCGTTGTTGGAGGGAGGGGCAGCGGGATCGGCGAGGGCGGGTCCCTTGTCCATGGTGCCGGTGTCGTTGGCATCGAGCCAGAGCATCAGGCCGGGATACTTCGTGGCGGAAAAGGAGCCTGCGCCCACTGTAACCGTGCCTTGCCCGACGTAGGATACCTGCCCCTTGAGCTTGGCGGTCGTTCCCGTAACGTCGCTGGCGGCACCGTTGGCCACGATCGGGATTATCGAAGCGTTGGTCTCAAAGTTCTGACTGGAGGAGGCCCATACGCCATCGACGGCGGCCGAATTGTAGGCACGCATACGGTAGTGGTAGGTGGTTTCGGGCACGAGGTCGCCTATGACCTCTCCGAATGCGCCTGCATCCTTTTGCCCGATGTCGAGAACGTTCACCCAATTGGCGGAGGTGGTACCGCCATCGCTGGTTCCGTAGTAGATGCGCACGGTCGGGGTGTCCCCGCCGGAACTGGTGATATTTCCGTTGAAGGAGGCGTTGGCGGCGGCCACGCCGGTGGCGGCCGTGGTCGTCAAGGTGGGGGCCGTAGCCGTGACCGTCATCTGGAGAATGACTTGGTTGACGTCGTCCGTGGAGTCGGTCGTGCCGATGACGTCGTTGGCCGAGTCCAAGTCGGTCAGGTCGCCGTCGTCGTTGTTATA
>CAWVZQ010000173.1:0-6173 GCA_963934405.1 uncultured Opitutales bacterium
CTTGCGACACAACTCGCAGCCAAACCTTCAGCCTCACTGAAGAACCCGTTGCCCGCAAAGGCCTACCGTATCCCCAAGGAGACGGTGAGCGAAGAGAGCGGTTATTTCTCCATCATCGAGGGAAAGAACGGCAAGCTCTACCTTGGTACGGCCAAATATGGTAGCAACGCCTACTTGGTGGAATTCGATCCACGCGAGGAAACCATGGGCATTGCAGTGGACGCCCACAAAGAGATCGGGACAAAAGCCACGGGATTCGCTGCCCAAGCCAAGATTCACACCCGCAACAACGTCGGCGAAAGCGGCAAAATCTATTTTGGCACCAAGCAAGGTTATCCGCAAAAAGGGGAAGTTCGAAAATCATACCTAGGCGGTTATCCGATGTGGTATGATCCTGCCACCGGCAAAACCCAGGTATATCCCATTCCAATCAAGCATCAGGGCATCATCAGCGTAACACCGGATGAATCCCGCAGCATCGCCTACCTATCCACCTGCTCGGATGAACGCCCGGTGGAGTCGGCCCACTTTTTGGTCCTCGACCTGGAGACAGGACACTACCGATACCTCATGGACTGCCGCCACATGTATGCCTTCATCGCCTTGGACCATAAGGGTCGAGCCTATCATCCGGTACTGGGCGGAGACATTGCCCGCTACGACCCCAACGAGAAGAAGTTAAGTCGTATCCCACAAACCATAGATGGCAAACCACCAACACCCGAGTCCCTTCTGGCCCACGAGAACAGCCACCCTATCAACTGGGACTTCACTCCCGACCGCAAAACCCTCTATGCCATCGCCATGAGCGGCAACCAACTCTATCACTACGACCTGATGGCCTCCGAGAAGGCGATGCTCGGCGAAAGTTTGGGGAAACTACTGCCTGATGCAGCCAAGACTGATTGCCGAGCCATGTGCGTGGGACCAACGGGTACGGTCTGGGCAGTCGTACTCGAAAAAGGGAAACATCTGCACCTGGTGAGTTATCGCAAAGGGGATCAAGCTCCGCGCGATCATGGAGAATTATTTGTAAGTAATCCCGAGTACACCCCCTTCAGGGATCCAACCGGCAAAGCTCTGCCGTGGCATCACGGCATGAAAACTCTCCCCGATGGTAAAATGACACCCCTTTATCACATGGGGGTTTGCGAAGCTCGTAATGGATCCGTGTACGTCACCGTCATCTATCCTTTCACCGTCATCAAGATCGAGCCAAAGGATTTGAAATGAAGTTCCTCCTTTCTTTCACAGCTCTCGGCATGGTCGTATTCTCTGATGGTAAGGTACCACCCAAGAAAGTCGCCGCCATCGTCACGGAATACCGGCACAATTCGCACGCAGACGTCATCGTGGGTCGCCTTCTACAAACCTATACCCTCGACGACAAGGGGGAGCGTCCCAACTTGAAGCTCGTCTCCCTTTACCTCGACCAAACGCCCGAGAACGACACCGGTCACAAATGGGCCAAGAAGCACGGCGTGCCCATTCACAAAACCATCCGCGGCGCCCTCACCCTCGGCTCGGGGAAATTGGCCGTGGATGGTGTTCTTCTGATTGCCGAGCACGGCAACTACCCGAGGAACGCCTTTGGCAGCCAAGCTTATCCAAAGCGGCGTTTTTTCGAGGAAACACAAAAGGTTTTTCGCGAATCGGGACACTCCGTTCCCGTCTTCGTCGACAAGCACATCTCGGACAACTGGGCCGACGCCAAATGGTGCTACGACGTCTCGCGTGAATTGGACTTCCCCTTGCTAGCGGGTTCCTCGCTGCCGTTGCTTTGGCGCTATCCACCGCAAGACGTGAGCAAGAACGCCGAGCTTCAGGATATCCTTGTCACCACCTACCACAGTCCGGACGCCTACGGCTTCCACGCATTGGAAGTTCTCCAGTGTCTCATGGAGCACCGAAAGGGTCGGGAAACCGGCGTGCGCCGCGTGCAGTGCCTTGAGGGCGAGCCGGTTTGGCAAGCGGGCAAGAATGGTTTATACGATGTAAAGCTACTGAACGCTGCAATCGCCCGAGCCAAACACCACTCGGCGCAACTCGGCAAACGTCCACTCGAGCAACTCGTCAAGAAACCCATTCTTTTTCACATCCAGTACCGCGACGGACTGAAGGCAAGCGTCATCAATCTCGACGGAGCTATGTGGGAATGGTGCGCCGCTTGGCGCGAGAAAGGAAAGGAGAACATTCAGTCCACGCTTTTCTGGACCCAAGAAAAGCGTCCCTACGGGCACTTCACCTTCCTCGTGCAAGGGATTGAAAATACGTTTCACACCAATAGGCCCACTTGGCCAACCGAGCGCACCCTGCTCACCACCGGCTTACTTGACGCCCTGCTCCGTTCCAAGTCAAAGGAAGGCGAAATCATTGAGACTCCTCACTTAGCCATTCCCTACAAGTCCGACTGGTCGTGGAAAGAGCCCCCTGCACCGCCCAAGGAACGCCCTTGGAACAAACAGTGATCACTCAAGCACTCAAGCTCTCACTTGGGCAGGTTGACGGGAGGACGCTCGTGTCGGAGGCGTCCCTTGAAGTCGCCAATGTTGGCCCGCCAAAAGTGTTGCTTCGATAAGTCGACTTCCTGCACCACGACTTCGTCTTGCGTAGTGGCCCGCACACGCAATTCACCATCAAGGTCCCAAACGCCGGTCTGCATCCAGTCGTCGTTGAGACTGTAGGTCGAGGTGACCAGAAAGATTTGATTCTCAATCGATCGGGCCTTCGCCAAGGCGGGATGCCCCCCCATGATTGGCATTGCGATTACCTCCGCCCCGTTGGCGGCGATTCCACGAGCAACCTCCGGCATATGGACGTCGAAACAAATCATCATGCCAACCTTTCCGAACCTAGTGTCGAAGACAGGAAAATCGCTGCCGGGAGCAATGCCTTTGCGGTATTCACCCCGAGCGAGGCAGAGTTTTCGATAAGTCCCGACAAGTTCCCCGTCGGGACCCAACATAACTGCTGTGTTGTAGACCTTGTGACCATCCTTCTCGAAAAGAGAAGTCACGAGGTAGAGGTCGTGCTTGTCCGAAAGTGAAGCCAAGTATTTTGTGGCCGGACCCGGAATCGCTTCAGCTCCGGAAACATGATCCAAGCCATTGTTCATTGTAGTGATGCACTCCCCAAAGACGACGAGGTCGGCCATCTTGGCTGCCGCCTTCTCCACAAAAGGGGCAAGCTGTCGGCAATTATCAAGAGTGGACTTACCTCCCTTGGGTCTGAAGTTTACAGCCGCCAAACGCGCCTTTCGTGGTTTCCTTGGGGGAGATTTCACGAAGGCCATGCCCCCCCACTCCACCTCACCTTTTGGTTCCCAGCGCAAGTGAAGGCGAACGGTCGCGTGGGTGGCGGTCGCGGGAGCTTGAAAGATGTCGGAAAACTTGGTCCAACCGCGTGAGTCCTCGGGCTCGTCCAAAGGGTAAAAAGGGCGAGTCCTAACGCCGAGGCGAGCATCGTGAACATAGTTTCCCTCGAAATCATGGAAGTAGAGTTCGACATAGCGGTTGGCTCGAGGAGTCGCGACGTTCCGGGTCTTGGCAAAGGCCGTGACGCGATAGTGGATGTCGCCCTCGACCTCAAAAGTCTTCGACCATGCGCCGTATAGCCCATCCCGAGCATCGTGACGAATGACCAAGCTCCCCTTCCCTTCGTGACCGCCCTCTTCGCGAATAGCGAAGGCGGGTCGAATTTCTTCGCGAGGTGAAAAAGGTCGCCAGCCCTGCCACTCTTGATCAACATTCTTAGCGAGCGACCAAGTCCATGAAATCAGAATCAGAAAAAGGCTGATTGGAACAAATGTCTTCACTTTCATTTCTCAATAATCCCTAAACGGACCTCGCGGTTCGGTCGCTGCCATTTTCCTTTTCCAGTTTTGGAATCGACTCTTCAATTTGGCAAGCATATCGGGCCTATCCTTGGACAAGTCATCTGTTTCGGACAAGTCCTTCCTCAAGTCGAAAAGACCATTTCCACGGGCACTCTCCACCCATTTCCAGTGCCCTACGCGGGCACCCTTGTCGAGGCGTCTCTGCCAAAACATTTCCTTGCGGGGCGACTTGGTCTTGCCTTGTAACACGGGCAGCATATCGAAACCATCGAGGGGGACCCCTCCCGGAGGCTTGGCTCCCGTAGATGCGCAAAGCGTGGGAAAAATTTCAAGCGATGTGAGAAACTCGTCACTTGTCGCTCCGGCAGGCACCTTGCCCGGCCAACGGACAATGCAGGGCACTCGAATGCCACCTTCGAACATTTGACCCTTGGCTCCGCGCAAAGGTGAATTATCAGCCGCTCCTCCGCCGCCGTTGTCACTGAAGAAGATCACAATTGTGTTTTTCGCAAGATCGTTGTCGTCTAGGAAATCAAGCACCTCGCCGATAGCCGCGTCCATGGCAGTCACGGAACCCACGAACTCGAGGCGGCGAGCCGGCTTATTGGGCACAGTGTAGAGCTTGTCGCCATAGCGCTTGCGAGGCCTTTCCTCGGTAGCGACCTGAGCCTGCAGTTCGGGATAGAGGGCCTTGAATTCCTCAGGGGCCTGGGCTCCGGTACGGATGGCGGGATCGAGATTGGAAGCGCCGTGAGGAGCATTGAAAGGTAAATAGAGGAAGAACGGCTTGTCCTGATTCTGTTTGAGGAAACGCATCGATTCCCGCTGAAACAAGTAAGTGCAGTAAGTCCCCTTGTCCTCGGTCGTGGGGCCGTTGTTGCGGTACATCGAAGCCACGCCGTAGCGCTCGTGGGTAAAGTAATCTATACCAGTGTTGACGAAACCATAGAAATCGTCGAACCCTCGAGCAAGAGGCAGGAATCGCTTGTGCACTCCCAAGTCCCATTTGCCGTAGATACCGCTGACGTATCCGGCAGTGGCCAATACCTTTGGCAAAAGGATTTCCCGCCGATCCATCCCTCCTATTCGCTCGAAAGTCCCCTCGTATTCGCCGGGCTTGTACTTGTATCCATAATCGGGAGCCTCGTTGCGTATCATGTCGTAGATGCCGTTGCGCTGGGGATAACGCCCGGTGAGCAATGCTCCGCGTGACGGCGTGCAAGCAGGCCATGCAACGTAAAAACTGGTCAGTTTGACACCGCCCTCTGCCAGACGATCGAGATGAGGCGTCCTTACCTCGTTCGAACCAAAGCAACCTAAGTCTGCGTAGCCTTGGTCATCGGAAACGATGAGCACGACGTTGGGTGGCTTACCGAAAGCCACAAGCGACGAGGATAATATTCCAAATGCCGTCAGAAAGAATTTAGAAAAGGCATCCATAACTCATAAGAGTAACTATCTCGAATCTCAAAAGCCAAGCCTCAAGAAGCAAAAGACAAAAGTAAGATCAAATGCTCTTGCTTGACGCAAATCCTCCAAAGGATCAGTTTAAGCCTATATGAAAAGCATTCCGTTTCTATTTACAATCAGCATTTCTCTTGGGATTTTCGCCAGTTGCTGTACGAAGGCTCCCGCACCTGCTGACGATTCAAACGACACCGAAAGCAACGCCTCCGCGAAAGCCGATGGCTATCCGCTGAAAGTATGCGTCGTTTCAGGCGAGGAATTGGGCGGCATGGGAGAACCCTATGTCCACAATCACGAGGGAGTTTCGGTAAAGTTCTGCTGCAAACCCTGCCTGAAGAAATTCAACAAGGAACCGGAAGTTTACTTAGCGAAGCTTGAACGCTAAGAGCCCGGCTCATTACTTCCCCGGTCGCAGGGACTCCCACCAACTTTGCTTGGGCGGTGCCTTGATGGCGTTCTGAGTTGCTTCGGGCAAACCACTTTCAGGCAACCACGCCTCGACCGAGTCCTTGTCCTGTCGATACCAATTGTGCCCGACTTGAGTGATGGTCTTCTTTTGTAGATCCGGTTCAGTTATAGATACCGCCCACTCCATGGCGCTCGCACCATCATCCTTTGAGACTTGCCGAGCATAGGCGGCTACAGCGGGATCCAACTCGGCTGTAGGTTCCTGATCGTTAAGCCATTTGCCCGAAGCTTCAGGATCGTCCCGAGACCAACTCTGCATCACCTCTCGAATGCCTTGCTGCTTTCCCTTTCCCGAAGGTAATTCGTCAAAGTATTCGATTGCGGAAACGGGATCTCGTTCGCCCCAGTTGTCGCCCAGTTGACGGAGGGAATCAGTCGCATACTCTTTCGACGCATGCTCCTT
>CAWVZQ010000174.1:0-6144 GCA_963934405.1 uncultured Opitutales bacterium
GGAAAAACTGACCGCCACTTAAAGTTTTCATCACGCCCTGATGAAAGCTTCACCTATGGCGCGCTTATCGTTTGCGATTGCAGCGGTCATCTCCCCGCTAGGGGCAAAGAGTCCAAATATCCTGTTCATAATGGCCGACGACCTCGGGTGGATGGACTTGGCTTGCCAAGGAAACAAGTTGGTCGAGACCCCCAACCTCGATCGCTTGGCGAAGCAGGGTATGCGTTTCACCGATGCCTACGCCGCGGCACCTGTCTGCTCACCGACGAGGTGTGCTGTACTCACAGGGCAGGCTCCGGCTCGGATCGGGCTAACTACCCATTTGCCCGGACTCTTTTTCCCGAAAGATGGACGCCCACAACCAGCTAAACTCACGCCTCAATTGAATACTGATCATGTCACTATCGCCGAACGCTTGAAAGAAGGCGGTTACGCCAGCGCCTTCCTCGGCAAGTGGCACATCGCTCCCGGGGTGGGACGAGGCGGCAAGGTGGCAGACGAAGTTTCCCCGGTAGGACAGGGGTTTGACCTGAACGTGGGCGGCACTTCCTACGGCGGGCCGCCCAGCTTTTTTTCTCCCTACCGGAACGCCGAACTGCCTGATGGACCCGATGGTGAATACCTGCCCGATAGACTGGTCGATGAATCCATCCGGTTCATCAAGGCAAACAAGGGGAAGCCCTGGATGACTCACTTGTGGTTCTACACCGTGCATTGGCCCATGCAGGCGCCCGAGCCCTTGCTCAAGAAATATGCCGATCGCAAGGGACCCGGCCTGAACGATACCCGCTACGGCGCCATGATCGAGGCGATGGACTTGGCCATCGGGAGATTGCTTGAGGCTCTCGACGAAATGAACTTGGCGGACGACACCTTGGTTATTTTCACCAGCGACAACGGCGGGTTCGCCGGGGTATCCGACTGCCGGCCCCTGCGGGAATCCAAGGGACACCTCTACGAGGGAGGCATTCGTGTGCCTTTGATTGTTCGTTGGCCCGGCAAGGTGAAGGTGGGCACCACATCCTCCACTCCGGTCATCAGCATGGATTTCTATCCTACTTTTCTGGAGGTTGCTGGTTTGAAGCTCGGCAAGAAGCCGATCGACGGGGAAAGCATTCTGCCTCTTTTGCGGCAAACTGGAAAACTTCAACGCGAAGAGATTTACTTTCATTTCCCCAACTATGCCTGGCACATGGACAATCGTCTGGGGGGTGCCGTTCGGTCGGATAACTGGAAACTGATTCGCAATTATGACGACGATTCGCTCGAATTGTACGATATGTCCAAGGATCTGAGCGAAAAAAATAATCTCGTCGCAAAGCGTCCGAAGATTGCGACTCGACTCAACCGAGGTCTCACTCAGTGGCTCAAGGAAACCAATGCTCCGATGCCGAGACCTCCCAAGGCTTTACCGAAAAAATGAAACCTCCGTTGTTTGTCCTCTTCTCGTTGGCATACGTTTTTAAAGTAACGCTTTCCGCAACCGAAGTGACCAAGGTCAGCGCATCCAGTGCCCAAGAGGGCAACGGCCCCGCCCATGCCATCGACACTAACCAAGGCACGCGATGGTCGGCCGAAGGCAAGGGACAACGGTTGCTGTTGGAGTTGAACAAATCGTTTTCCTTTTCCGAATTCGAAGCAGGCTTCTCCAGAGGCAATCGGCGTTACGAGTTCAGTTTGGAAACCTCAGTCGACGGCAAGAAATGGATAAAAGTGTTTTCCGGAAAGAGCCATGGGTCAGGGGACGGCATCAAGAAATTTCCAGCTCCCAATGCTTCCGGGCACTTCCTTCGCTTCGTTTCCCAAGGAAACAACGAGAACAATTGGGTGAACTTGCACACCTTGCGAATTCAGGGTCTTACGGTTTCCAGAAAATTGGTGAAGGTCGCAGTTGTCACCAAGGATTCCAGTGGCCTTGAGGTTTCCGTCTGGGCGGAGAATCCGCTCGTGGCCAGTCCGGTGGCCATCAGTTTCGATGAGCAGGGCAGGGCCTATGTAACTCGTGTCCGCCGCCGCAAGATTTCCAGCCTCGACCTGCGTAACCACCGGGCTTGGGTAAAGCACGACCTCTCCATCCGGAGTTTGGAAGACAAGCTCGCGTTTTATCAAAAGGCCATGGGCCCCAACACCTTTCCCGACGTCCGTCATTATTCGCCCCCTGACCGCAATGCCGACGGCAAACGGGACTGGCGCGATCTCGCCGTGCAGACAGAGGAGATTCTTCGCGTCGAGGATACAGATGGCGACGGCAAGGCCGACAAGTCGGTCGTGATCGACAATGACTTGGCTTCTCCCGTCACTGGCATTGCGGCGGGCGTGCTATGGGCCGAGGGAGCGGCATATGCTGCCGTGGAGCCGGATATCTGGAAGTACGAAGATTCCAACAACGATGGGACACCCGACAAGAGAACGCTTATAAGTCGAGGTTACACCATACACATAGGGCAAGGGGGGCATAACGTCTCGGGGCTGACAATGGGTCCCGATGGACGCATCTATTGGTCGGTCGCGGACAAGGGCATCAATGCCACGGGCAAGAATGGTGAGCACTTCTTTTATCCTGATCGTGGGGCCATCATGCGATGTGAACCCGATGGCTCTGGTCTGGAAGTCTTCGCCTTGGGAGTACGAAACGGACAGGAACCGGTCTTCGACGAATTCGGCAATCTTTTCAGTGTGGACAACGACGGCGACTACCCTGGCGAGCGCGAGCGCTTCATTTACATAGTGGAAGGGGGCATGACCGCATGGCGTCTTCACTGGCAATGGCATGGTCACCAAGACTTCGCCAAGGTGTCCGGCGAGAAACCCTACAACGTCTGGATGCAGGAAGGGCTCTTCCGCCCACGATTTCCCGATCAAGCTGCTTTCATCATACCGCCCCTCGCCAGCTATTCCGATGGTCCCTGTGGTTTTGCCTATGATCCGGGAACCGCCCTGGACGATCGATTCCGCAATTTCTTCTTCCTCGCCCAGGGTAGGAAAATGACCGCCTTCAAGGTTCGTCCGAAGGGGGCCGCCTTCGAAATGTACAACGAACAGACCATCCCAGTTGGAGGCAGCAGCACGGGTGTCACCTTCGGACCCGGCGGCGCTCTTTACGTAACGGATTGGATGAACGGCCCCAGTGAACGGGGAAGAGTCTGGAAGATCGATTCGCCGGAAGGAAGGGAAAATCCCGCCCGCAAAAGAACGAAGAAGCTCTTGTCGGAAGGCATGAGCGAAAAAACGGAACCCTTTCTCATTACCTGCCTCGCGGAACCTGACTTGAGGGTTCGCAAGGCCGCACAGTTCGAATTGGTCCGGCGCAGGGAAAGCGGCCGAAAGGCCCTTCTCGCGGTGGCCCGGAAGAATGTAAACCAATTGGCACGCCTGCATGCAATCTGGGGAATTGGACAGCTGGCAAGAGGTTGGCCCGATGGCAAAGCGAAGGACCCCGATGCCGTTCACCCCCTTCTCGAACTCCTTGCCGATAAGGATGCCGAAGTTCGTGCCCAGGCGGCCAAGGTTCTCGGCGAGTCGTCCCACTCCCCTGCCCTTGCAGCTTTGATCGGTTTGCTCAAGGATTCATCCGTGAGAGTGCGCTTTCACTCGGCTATCGCCCTCGGCAAACTCAAGGACCCCAAAGCCATTGCGCCCCTTCTTGAACTGGTCGAGGATAACGATGATGTGGATGCCTTCCTCCGCCATGCTGCGGTCATGGGGTTGGCCGGTTCCGCCACCGAGAACCCCAAAGTCCTGATTGAGACGAAGGACTCACCTCATTCCCCGGTCCGCCTCGCCGCCATCCTCGCCTTGCGCCGGCATGCCCATCCGGGAATCTCAACTTTCCTTCAAGACAGGAACCTCTACCTCGTCACGGAAGTCGCCCGAGCCATCCATGATGACTTTTCCATCCCTGATGCCCTACCTGCCCTCGCCGAGGCCCTCGACCGACCAGGACTGGAGGGCGAACCCCTGCTGAGACGAGTCATCAATGCCAACTTCCGGGTTGGCCGACCATCCGACGCCGAGCGCCTTGCCCGCTATGCCGCGAACCCCACCTCGCCAGAAAACATGCGTACCACAGCCCTCGCCTGCCTAGCCCTCTGGCCTCAGCCCCCCGTGCTCGACGCAGTCGAGGGACGCTACCGCGAATATCAGGCCCGCAGCCCCAAGCCAGCAGCCCAGGCCTTGGCCAAAGTCGCCCAAGATTTGGTCAAAACCGCGTCCACCAAGGTTCTCACAGTGCTGGCCCGAGCCATCGAGAGGCTCAAGGTTTCCGACCTTCTTCCCGTGGTCCATGCGGCCTACGGATCCGACCGGGCAACCCCTTACTTGCAAGCCCAGTTGCTAGGAACCATGGCCGAACTGAGCGACCCGAAACTCGGACAATTCGTCGAATCCGCCCTCGAGTCGAAGGACGCCCGCCTCAGAGCAGCCGCCCAAAAAAGGGCTTGGGCCGCCGGACTGTCCGGAGTGGAAGTCTTTGCCCAAGCCTTGGAATCCGGCACCTTACGGGAAAAAAGATCCGCCCTCGACAACCTAGCTCAATCGGGAGACGAAAAGGCGGACACCTTACTGGCCAAGCAGTTCGCCAAGATCGAACCCGAGCTCGAACTCGATCTTCTGGAAGCAGCCCGCTCCGCCAAGGGACCTGCCGCCAGGTCCCAGGCCAAGGTCCTCGACGCCGCCTTGATCAAGGAAGGTCCATTGGGACCGTACTCCCCCACCCTTCGGGGCGGCAACCCGGACAGGGGGAAGAAGCTGGCCATGGGCCACCCCGCGGCTCAATGCATCCGATGCCACAAGGTCGGGTCCACCGGTGGCGTACTCGGCCCGGACCTGTCAAAGGTCGCTTCTCGCCTATCTACTGATAAAATCCTCGAGTCCCTGGTCAACCCGCAAGCCGAGCTCGCCGAAGGGTATGGGCTGCTCGTGGCGACCCTCAAGGACGGATCCACGGTTTCTGGCTCAATCGTGAAGGCCACCCCAAAGAGCTATTCCTTCCGGTCCCCCGACGGGAAGGAATCAATACTCGACCGTTCCCTGATTGCGGAAGAGGTTCTCACCTCTCCCATGCCTCCGACGGGAGCCATTCTCACCAAGGTGGAAATGCGCGACCTCATCGCCTATCTTTCAAGCCTTAAGTAAATCAAAGACCCTCTCCATCTCCCCTGTCTTGCAAAAGGCGTTCTTTTCGGAAAACCCATGACCAAACCCAATGTTCTTCTCATTGCGATCGAGAAAAAAAGAAGTGACGAACCTGAAAGAACGGGAATAGGCTGAAAAGATGGAAGAAATCAGAAAAATAGTTACGGAGCACCTCAGTATACTTGGGCCAATTGATTATTTCACACTGGGCGTCAATTTATTTATACTTCTGTTTTCCAAAAAATTCGCCAACCACTACGGAGGCATTAAGGACGAGAACCGAAGTCGAGTACGCCTACGCATTCTCCATTGCGGAAACTTCCTGCTTTTCGCTACTTATCTCGTAGCAGTCGTATTCGAATTCCGATTGGCAGTATCCTTCAGCCAAACTTTTCTAGTTATCCTTGCGAGCTATCTTCTGATTCATTTCGTCGAAGCAGTAATTCTGCGAAAATATGGTAAGACGCGCACCATTGAGGAGGTTACTCGTACGACTGAAACCCACACCTCGCGCACACTCGAACTCGTCGTATGCGCAATCATCTTCTGCATAGCCGCCGTTCTTCTCATAAACATTTGGGGCTTCGAGGACTGGCTTCAAACGACCAGCGTGCTTGGATTCCTAGCCCTTTTTGTGTTTGCTACGAAGGAGTATTGGGCGGGTGATTTCCTCAGCGGCATCATCCTGATTAGTCAAGGACGGATCGAACGTGGAGACGTGATCATCATCGAGGAAGAAAGTATTCGAGGGATCGTCCTTCAAATCAATGGACTGCAAACAATAATCCGAGACCTTGTTGATGGTCACGACATCATACTGCCCAATTACAAATTGAGACAATCTCGAGTGGACATCCTAAAGACTGACCTGCGACGTGGCGTTCGTAATCACGTCGACTTCATGATTGGTTATGGAACAGCCTCCGAAAAAGTGGAAGGCTTCCTCAGCGAAGTTTGGGAAGTGGCGGCGGAGAAAGGGCTCGTTCTTAAAGAAGGTAATTCCATCGTGGC
>CAWVZQ010000175.1:0-6106 GCA_963934405.1 uncultured Opitutales bacterium
GCTTCCTCCAATTTGTCGTGCTTGAGCTTCTCGTAAGCCTCTTTGCCCGGCGTCCCTTCGCCGCCTTTGGGGGCGGTGTGGGTGTGAGTGGCGCAAATCAGCATCTCTTCGGTGTTCCATCCGGTCTTTTCGGCTGCCCGCGCCTTGGCAAGGTCGGACATGTCCCTGCCGATCCCGATGGCGTCGATCAGGCAGATGACGACTCGTCCTTCGCCCCGCTCGAAAGCCACCGCCCGAACATGTAGGGGATCGTGGACGTAGTTGGATTTGCCCGAGCGCAGCTGGATGGGGAAAACCGTGGGTGTCATGTCCACACAGGCGACTCCCGCCCTGAACTGAACGGGTTGGGCTTTGTTCAGCTTCTTTACCGCCCACGGCTTCTTCTCCGTGGTCAAGGAATGCCTGAAGATGTCGCCGTTTCTATGCTCGTCGTGGGCCCATCCCTCGAGGGAAAGGAAAACGCCGGTTAATAAAAGCAGTCGGGTGGCGGTTGTCTTAACTTCTGTCATAATGTTCACGGAAAAAGAACTTGGGGATTCACTTGTTTTGTTGAACGAAAAGGTCCATGGCAGCCTCTGCCTCGTCCAAAGTCTGGTAACGGGCGACGGTCGCCTTTGAGTTGCCCGAGAGCATGGCGGAGAGGCGGTAGTCGCGATTGCCTGCGTCGAAGAGGCAAAGGACCGGCTTGCCCAGTTTTTCCGCGATCCCCAGTTCGTAGCCAACACCGAGGGAGGGTGTGGTGACTTCCGCGACCACGGCATCGCATTTTTCTAGCCAAGAGACGTCGCGGGCATGGATTTCCTTGTCCGAAAGGTCGTGCTCGCCACCGTCACTGAGGGCCTCATTGCCAACGTGCTCGGTCAGCACCTCGGCGTGTGTCTGCAGATGGGCGATCATGGCGTGGTAGGTCGAGGCGTCCTGCCGCCCGCCTCGGATCGCCCCTGCAAAGTAGATTTTCATAAGAAGACTATTTCAAATGTAGTTGGTTCCAAGCTTCGATGGATCTCTTGAGGTTGTCGCGCGAATCTCCACGGATGGCGTAGCACTGGAAGCCGACGTTGCCTTGGAAACCGAGATCGCGGAGCATTTGAAAAAGGGTCTTCTGGTCGTAGTCTCCCCGGTCCAGGGTCTGGATGAGCTGGCCCCAGCTGTTGCCTCCTTTTTTGGCTCCGCTGGTGCTGACTTGCCAGAGCAGGGGCTTGGCCTCGGTGAGAGCGGTTTTGAGGTCGGTCTTCGGCTCGACCTTGAGGTAATGGCAGAGGTTGAACATGACCCCGACGTTATCGCGCTTGCATTTGCGAGCGACCCGCACGGCACCGCCCAAGGTATCGACGTAAAAGCCGGCATGAGGATAAAGCACGATGCGCAGTCCCGACTCCTTGGCTTGATCGGCGATTTCCCGGACGAAGGCCACCGCCTGCTCGTCGGTGTTGCTCTTCTTGTTCCCCTGGACGAACAACTCGAGAATGGTATCCCGTCCCTTGAGCTGCTTGATCGCCTGGCTGATTTCCTTGCCGTAGCTGTGTCCGTTGGCGCCCAGTCGACCGCCTATATAGAAGCTGAAGAGCTTGAGCCCGGCCTCGTCGTAGAGCTTGAGGCGTTGGGGGAGGGGAAGGTCGCTTTGTGACAGCTTGGCCGATCCGATCCCGTCGTAGCCCAGTTCCTTCAGTGCCTTGACGCGTTCGGCGGTGGTTTTGAAGTGGACTCCGTTCTGGAAGGCGTAGACAGGCCAACTCTCGGGCTTGGCGGAAAGAGAAGCGACGATCGCAAGCAGAGGGAAGAGTGTGACGAGGTTTTTCATGAGATGACGGAGTTTCAGGCGATGACGTCCTTGATGACGTGACCGTGCACGTCCGTAAGGCGTCTCTCGATTCCATTGTGGTAATAGGACAATCGCTCGTGGTCGAGGCCGAGCAAGTGGAGGATGGTGGCATGGAAGTCGTGCAGGCTGAGGACGTCTTGCTCGGCTTTCCAACCGAAGGCGTCGGTGGCACCGTGGCTGTAGGGGGCGTTTACGCCGGCTCCGGCGAGCCATCCGGTGAAACCTTTAGGGTTGTGGTCGCGTCCGCTGGCTCCTTTCTGAAAAGTGGGCATGCGTCCGAACTCTGTGCACCAGACGACTAGGACGTCGTCGAGCATACCGCGACATTTGAGGTCCCGGATGAGGGCTGCAGCCGGTTGATCGAGAATATGGGCGTGTCCAGGGTACTGAGCCTCGATCTTCTTGTGTCCGTCCCAGTTTCCGACGCCTTCACCCATGGCATAGGAACCATTGAACAACTGGACGAAGCGGACTCCTTTTTCCAAGAGACGCCGAGCGAGTATGCAGTTGCGGGCGAAACCAGCCCGGTTCTTATTCTTGACGTCGTCGGCACCGTATTCCTTCAGGATGGAAGCGGGCTCCTTGGACAAGTCGGTTACCTCGGGGATCGACATCTGCATGCGTGCGGCCAGTTCGTACCCACTGATACGGGCGGCCAGTTCGGAGTCTCCCGGATACTTTTGAAGGTGGCGCTCGTTGATTCGCTTGAGCAGTTCGCGTCCGTCTTTATCCGTCTTGCCGGAGAATTTGGGGGGGGGGAACAGGTGTCGAATCTTCTTTGATGCGCTGAAGGGCGTGCCTTGGAACTGGGCGGGCAGAAAAGCGTTGGACCAGTTGTTTATGGAGGCTTGGGGGTTGCCCCGGGGATCCGGGATGGAGACGAAGGCGGGCAGGTCCTCGTTTTCCGTGCCGAGGGCGTAAGACGTCCAGGCTCCCATCGATGGAAAGCCCTCGAGGGTGAATCCGGTCGACATGAAGGTTTCCCCCGGGCCATGGGAGTTGGTCTTGCTGGTCAGGGAATGAATAAAGGCAATATCGTCGGCGAGTGAACCCAACTCGGGGAGCAACTCGCTGGTCATCTTACCGCAGTCACCTCGTGGCTTGAAGTCCCGGATAGGTTTGATGAGATTACCGTTCTCGCCTTGTAAGGTGTTAACGACACCTGGGAGCGGGGTGTCGTGTCGTTTGAAGAGCTCGGATTTGTATTCCCAAGTGTCGACGTGACTGACGGCACCCGTGCAGTAGATAACAAGCACCTGCTTGGCCCGGGCGGGAAAATGTGTTTTGCGGGCGGCGTAGGGCCGGGCGGGGTTGATCTCAGGTCGAATGGGATTTCCCAGCAAGCCGTCTTTTGCTAGCAATCCGGCCAACGCCATGCCCCCGAACGCCGTACCGGAATTGCGCAGGAAGTCGCGCCGGTTGAGTAGCGAGCTTCCTGCAGGTGATATGTTCTCCGGTTGAGGCGACGTCATTGCAGAAACAGAAATTCGTTGGCGTTGAAGAGAATCCGGCAGAGTGCGGGGAGACCGTGTTCCTCAAGGTAGGTCTGGGCATCGTTGGCTTCGTCGGATTTAGGTTTCCGTCCAAAGGTCCACGCATAAGCCCGGGCAATTTGTTTTTTGTGGTCAGCGCCGGCCTCCTTGGCGATGCGTTCGGCGAAACGTTTGGAAAGATCCGCCATGAAGCCGCTGTTAAAGAGATTGAGAGCCTGGATAGGCGTGGTCGAGCGGCTTCGATTGGGAGCGACCTGGCCGCCGTCGGGGCAGTCGAAGGCACCGAAGATTGCATCCTGTTCCATGCGGATGCGCATAGTGTAGATCATTCGACGCATGTCGCTTGGCTTGAATTCGTCCTTGGGCACCCAGTTGCGGGCATAGTTGGCGTTGGGTATGAAGAGGAGGAAGCCGGGGCCGTACATTTTTTGGTCGAGAGCACCGGCGAGAAGCAGCGCATTGTCGCGAATAGCCTCGGCCTCGAGACGCCGGGGCGGGAAGCGCCAAAGCAACTCGGTTCCGGCATCCTTGGTCAGGGCATCCTTGCGAGGCAGGGAGGCCTGCCGGTAGGTTTTCGAATTCAGGATCAGTCGGTGGATATGTTTCACCGACCAACCGTTTTCCATGAACTCCATCGCCAGCCAGTCGAGCAACCCGGGATGGGTTGGCCGGAACCCCATGTCTCCGAAATTCGATGGTGTGGCCACGATTCCCCGCCCAAAGTGGCAGTGCCAGATGCGGTTGACCATGACCCGGGCGGTAAGCGGGTTTTTCGGATGGGTCATCCATTTGGCCAAGGCGAAGCGGCGATCGCGTTCGGGTGCGTCCGGTTTCATGCCAAGGGGTTTGAGCAGTGACTTGAGAGCGCTCAGGCCCTCGGGGGCAACGACCTCGCGAGGAGCGAGCGGATCCCCACGATACATGATCTTGGTAGGTACAGGTTGCTGAAAGGTACCGGCGTAGACTTTGTTCGTTTTCGAGAGGGTTTCGGTTTTCTTCTCCAGTTCCTTTAGCTTTGCCAGCCAGACGCGTCCCTCCTCAGCTTCGGCTTCCAAATGGTTGGCGAAATCGTAAATGGGTTCTGTGGTTTTGCCTTTGTCGAATGGCTTGCGATTTTGCGAACTCGCCACGAGCTTCCATTTGTTTGGCTCCGTAGCTACCTCGATGCGATACTTCGTAGGAAGGCGATCCTTGATGCGACCGTTTCGGTCACGTCCCCATTCTATGCGGTCGATGGTGGCGGGTTGGGATAGTTCCAATTGAGCCCAGCCTTTGCCCTTTTGGTTGGAAATCCAGCTTCGCTCGTTGCCGTATTTTCCATCATTGAGATGAATGAGTTTGTGCTTGGGGTTGTTGGCGTAGTCGCCCGAGGAGACCAATTTGGCGCCGGGCGCGACATTCTTGGAATCCTTGCTGGTCGTCCAGATTTCCAGTTCATCGAGGCAAGGCTCGGAGTTGTTGTTTGTGGCCTCCGCGGTGAATCGGATGAATCGGGCTTCCACGGCGTCGAAGTGCTCGAGGTTGCGCTTGAAGTTCACGGGTGCCCGGAGATTTTTGCCGTCAGCCAAGTGCCTGAATTTCTTTAGCCTAGCGAGAAGGTCGTTCTTTTCCGTGGTCATCTCGTCGAGACGCTGCTTTTGTTCCGCCGTCAATGGCAAGTTGCGCTCCCCGTGCTTCACCCCCTCGAAGATCGCCTGCATGGAATAGAAGTCGACTTGCGAAATCGGGTCGAACTTATGGTCATGGCAGCGGGCGCAGGCAACCGTCAAACCGAGGAAGGCGGAGCCTGCGACACCCACGATGTCAGCCAGTTCATTGGCCCGTTGTTGCTTGGCTAATATCGGATCCTGTCCACCCACTCGGTCGTTCGGCCCGGCCACGATGAATCCCGTTGCGGCATGTTCGCCTACGGTGTCGCCCGCAATCTGTTCGAAGACAAATTGGTCATAAGGCTTGTCGTCATTGAAGGCCCGGATGACGTAGTCGCGATAATGATAGGCGTTCGGGCGCTCGTGGTTGGTTTCGAAACCGGCGCTGTCGGCATAGCGTACGACGTCCAACCAATGGCGGGCCCAACGCTCACCGTAGCTTGGGTTGTTCAAGATCTTTTCAACTAGCTTCTTGTAGGCGTCCTCACCATTGTCCGCGACGAATGCGTCCACTTCCTTCGGAGTGGGGGCCAATCCAAGCATGTCCAAGTAGATCCGCCGAATCAGTATGCGTTTGGACGCCTCTTCCGACTTCTCCAATCCTTTTTCCGAAAGCTTTTTCTCAATGAATTCATCAATGCTTTTACCGGAAGACTGGGATTCCGGTGGAACCAATGACCAATGCGTCTTCGCCCCCATCAGGAGCGGCAGAAAAAGAAGGCATGTCAAATGTAGTGATGGGTGCATGGAAGCCCAAGGCTTGATCCCGTTGATTATGATGCGGATGCCAGTGACCGCACAAGTGAAATCAGACGATCCATTCAAATAGGACTAGGTAGCTTGTCCCGAGGTGCTTTCGTTGGGAAACCTCGACGAAATCACTTCGGCTGAGCAGGGGTGGGGGCGGGGGAAGCCCCGGGTTGGTCTTGCTTTTCCGTCGGTGGAGTTTCGTCTGGCGGCACGGATTCTTCGATTGGTGTGACTTCTTCTGGTTCCGGGGCGTATTCAATGGCATTGGAAAGCGCAAGCATGGCATAGGAAGTAGATACGATTCCTGGCCATATCCGGTAGTGAGTATAGTCCCACTTTGGATAGAGGGCCCAAGCTTGGGCCCAGTCGAAATTTTTCGCCCCGTATGCGGG
>CAWVZQ010000176.1:0-6064 GCA_963934405.1 uncultured Opitutales bacterium
GCGCCTGCCTCGGCCATTCGTTTCGATTCCTCAACGTTAAAGACATAGGGAGTGGTAAGCAGATCAAGATCGCGAGCCGCTCGGATCAAGTCCACTTCCAAAGCGTACCCCATTCCAGTTTCCTCCAAGTTCACGCGCATCTTCCCATCGAATAGGCCGACCGTGGGAAAATTCTGAATACCGGCGAAGCCCATGTCCTTCAGTTGACGAAGGAAGGGATCGCGCAGCATGAAGGGGTCGGTGCCGTTCACGCCGGCGAGAACCGGGGTGTGCTCGACTGCGGTAAGCACCTCGCGGGCCATGTCGACGACCACCTCGTTGGCATTGCCATAGGCCATGAGTCCGGAAAGAGAACCACGACCCGCCATGCGATAACGGCCCGAGTTGTAGATAACGATGAGGTCTACACCTCCGGCCTCCTCACATTTGGCTGAAATCCCAGTGCCGGCGCCTCCACCCACGATTGGTTTGCCCGAGGCGACCTTTGTTCGAAGGCGTTCGAGGATGGCTAACCGGGTATTGTCTGTGGTCATTGGCTCGATAAAGGGGAACGGGGGGAAAAAAATCAGCCGCCTTTTCCGTCGAGGCTGAGCTTAGTCAAATTGCGAGATTTAAGCATGTCCACGACATCAATAATTTTCTGGTAAGGAAGATTTTTATCCCCGCGAATATGCACTACGGGCTGGTCCAGTGGTGGGGCCTCTGCGAGTTCGTCAAGCAAAGCCTCAAGGCGCACCTTGGTAACGTCGTCACCACCCCATTGGTAAATGCCATTCGCGTCTATGGTTATGGTTTTGTCATCGAGTTGCTTCTTGGGTTGCTGATCGGAGGTACTTTGGTCGGGAAGATCTATACGATTATATTGCTCGATCACGGGTGTGGTGATCATGAAGATTATAAGCAGGGCAAAAGCCAGATCGATGAGCGGGGTAACGTTCAGGTCGGAAATGCAGTCGAGTTTTTTCGTCTGTTTGAAATCTCGTGCCATGATAAGCTTTAAGGTATTAGCTGTTCGGGGATTTGCAGGTTCGGAGGCAAAAGAAAAACTTAACTTGCGGAATCAAGCTCAATGCGGTCGGCCACCAGACTTGCAAAATTTTCCAGACGCGTGATCTCGCTCCGGGTCGAGCTAAGCAGGGAGTTATAGATGAAGACAGTGGGGATGGCGACCAAGAGAGCGGCCACAGTAGTGAGCAAGGCACCTGATACGCCTGGTGCCAATTGGTCGATTGTGGCACCGCCCTTTTCCATGGAACCAAAGGCGTCCATCACCCCCCACACGGTACCGAGAAGACCAAGAAAGGGAGCTCCCGAAACAATAGTTGCAAGATAGATCATCTTGTCCTCATACCTGTCGGTGAGCTCAGAAAGGGTACGACGAAGCGCGTTTTCTACTTGGCTCATACGAGCCGCATGGCTTTCGGCACCACTCTTCTCGTGCTTACGGTAAGCCTCCATCGCTCGAGACACCAAACGCAGGAATGGCCCGCCCTCCCCCTTGAACAAGGCGTCGTCGTAATGCATGAGGCTGGGCAGTTCGTGAATTTTCTTTTCGTGACGGGCATTGAACTGCTTCAGCTTCCGCAGGTCGGAATACTTCGAATATATAAGCGACCAAGCGTAGATGCTGAGGCCAAACAGTGCGAAGATGACGCACTTGCCGGCAAAATTGGAATTCCAAAAATAGTCGAAGACGTTTGCATCCGCGAGGAAGGGAAATTCATAGGTGAATAAATTCTTTAGCATGGCGTTAAGTTTGCGTAAATATAGACCAAAGACATCAACGATTGTTCAATAAGGTAAATGAAAGAGCGCAATGAAAAAGAACAGGAATCGCCATATAGTGGCTTTTCAGACAACTTCGAAAATTGTTTTTCGTAGAGGTTTCCGAGACAATAGATAGAGTCGTTGAGAATGGTTAATTAACTCGGAGGCCAATCGCTTTAAGTTTGCGGAAAAAGGCTTTCGCGTACTATTTGTCTGCCGAAATGGAAAACGCGGAAGAAACGCTCAAGGAAGCGGAAGAAAGAACCTTCACTCTAGCCGGGCACAAAGCCTTGGTGGGTCTTGATGGCTTCGTCGACAAGATAGTTACGCCCGTCGACCAACGGCATGGCATGGGGGAAAACTTCGATCCCATCGAGACCATATCCGATCTTGGGTCTCGAATCAGCGCGGCCGCGGGCAAGAGCGCCAACATCGAACTGTTTTCCAGGTTCGACAAACTCGGCGGCAACGGCCCCATCATGGCAAACTCCTTGCTCTCACTTGGTTTGCCCACCCGATACGTCGGAGCGCTGGGTCGATCCGAACCACATCCGGTGTTCAAGGATTTCGCAGAAAAAACGGAAGCCATAACCTTGGCCGATCCTGGGATAACGACAGCCTTGGAATTCAAAGACGGCAAAGTGATGTTCGGTGACATGAAGAGCCTCGACGACGTCGATTATTCGCGAATTCTCGAAGTTTGCGGAGAAGGTAAATTCATCGACATGCTCGCCCGGGCAAACTTGGTGGCAATCGTCAACTGGACGATGATTCCGAAGATGACGGCCACCCTCGTCGAAATCCTCGAGAAAATAATGCCCAACTTGCCTCCTCTGGACACGCGACAGTTTTTCTTTGATCTCGCCGATCCCGCCAAGCGTTCGCAGGAAGACATTTTAGAGGCGATGAGAGTTTTTGCTCGTTATCAAGCGCACGCCGAAGTCACCTTGGGCCTCAACTATAACGAAGCCATCCAAGTGTCGGAAGTCTTGGGATTGAATCCTCAAGACGAGGATTCCACCGGTTTACGGCAAATGGCGCAAGATATTCGCAATGAACTGGAACTGGCCTGCGTAGTCGTCCATCCGGTGAGCTCCGCCGCCTGCGCCACAAAGGAAGACAGTTGGTGGGCTCCGGGGCCGTTTACTCCTAATCCCAAAATCACGACCGGGGCGGGCGACCACTTCAACGCAGGGTTCTGCGCAGCTCGATTGTGCGGATTCTCGCCAAGAAGTTGCCTTACGCTCGCCAGTTGCACGTCCGGGCACTATGTTCGAACTGCTCAAAGCCCGTCCTCCTCACAGGTGGTGGGCTTTCTACGAGAACTTACACAAGAATCATGAGTCACGAAAAAGGAATTTTAATCTCCTTCGAGGGATCGGAAGGATGCGGCAAGTCTACCCAGATTCGCCGAATCGCCGATCGTTTGGAGGATATCGATCACCGCGAGGTGGTGGTAACGCGCGAACCCGGCGGCACACTTATCGGCGAGGATATTCGCCACCTTCTCATGCATGCGGAGGAAGGCGAGGCCATGTTCCCCGAGACAGAGCTTCTGCTCTTTGCGGCTAGCCGAGCTCAACTGGTGAGAGAAGTCATTTTCCCAGCCGTCGAGGAAGGAAAAATCGTCCTTTGCGACCGTTTTCTCGACTCCACCACAGTCTACCAAGGCGTAGCTCGACAAATCGCCGAGGACCCCGTGACTCAAATCAACAACTTCGCCGTCGGTGAAATCATCCCCGACCTCACTGTCATTCTTGATATCCCCCCCGAAGTGGGTCTGGAACGCATTCGACATCGGGTATCCGACATGCCCGACCGGATGGAACAGGAAAACGTCGAGTTCTATGGCAAAGTGCGAGAGGGTTACCTCCATTTGGCTCGCTCCCTCCCCGAACGATTCTTCGTTATTGACGGTCTGCGAGAGGCAGAAAGCATCGAACTCGACATTTGGAATGAAATGCACGCCCGCTTCTTTGCGGAAGATTAGTAGTCATTGAATCGTGAGCGATTCCTCGGGAAGAACTAAACGTAACTTGGAGGCTCTCGAAGGCGACCTTGCCTCCGGGCGACTGCACCATGCCTTGCTTCTTCAAGGGAAGAATCTTTCGGCTTTGGAAAAAGGAGCCATCCATCTTGTACGAAAAATCCTCGGGACAACCGAAAATGCCGAAGAGCATCCTGACCTATTCCACTTGCGACCTTCCGGGAAAGCACGACTCATTACTGTGGAAAGCACCCGAGAACTGATCTCGAACCTCAACCGCTCCGCCAGTCAAGGAGAGAACAAGGTGGCCCTGCTCCATGAAGTTGACCGCATGAGACGCGAGGCCGCCAATGCCTTTCTCAAGACACTTGAGGAACCCCCCCGCGGCACGTTTATCCTAATGCTGACCACGCGACCTTACTCGCTCCTGCCCACCATCCGAAGTCGCTGCCTCCAAGTGCGTCTGGAAGAAAAGTTCGAGGAACTCGAGGACGAGGAATGGAAAGACTGGCTAAACTCCTACAAAGCTTGGATCGAACTAGCTTCGGATCGTGAAGCCGTTCGCCGGGATATTGCCGCGCCGGTATTTATTGCCAACGGCCTAATCCTTAGCTTCAGGTCAATCATAGCCCGCAAAGCGGATGAGGTCTGGGCTCATCGCAAACAGAGCTTACCGGAAGGTATCGACGAAAAGGAAATCGACGCCATGGAAGCGGGGATACGAAAAGGAACTCGAGCAACTCTCCTCTGCGCGCTTGAAGAACGAACTCGGGATTTCGCAATATCCTTGGCCGAGGAGCGTGGGCAGGAGCTACCCGGGCGCAAACTGGCTCAGGTGATCGAGTCCCTCGAAAAAGCCGCCGGACTTTTGGAGGTCAACCTCAAGGAGGAAACCGCGCTCGAATACTTCTGGCTTTGCTCCTTGCGGACATGGACGGCAAAATGAAAGATTCACCATCTTTTCGAACATGACCGACAAGACCATATTCCAGAAAATCATCGACGGAGAGATACCTGCCGACTTGCTCCACGATGACGAGGAATGCGTGGCGATTCGCGACGTAAATCCACAGGCGCCTACTCATCTGCTGGTAATCCCCAAGAAGCTCATCCACCGCACCAGCGAAGCATCGGAAGAAGACCAATCGCTCCTCGGACACCTGTTGCTAGTGGCCAAAAAGATGGCGAGCGAGGAGGGCTTGAATGAAGGGTTCCGCATCGTCATTAACAACGGATCTGCGGGAGGCGAATCCGTACCCCACCTTCATGTCCACGTCTTGGGTGGTAGACAAATGGGATGGCCCCCGGGATGAAAATTCTCACACTTCCATTTCGCTTAATGGGTGTAACTGCCCTCCTGTCGGGAACCCTTGTAGCAGACGTCGTAATCACCACCGATGGTTCCCGCCTTGTGGGAGAAGTCGTTGGAATGGAAGACGGCAACCTTACGCTTCTCACCAAATACGCAGGCAACGTTCGGGTATCCCTTCCGGAAATAACGAGCATCCAAACGGAAAACCCGGCCTATTTGCGTCTGGAAGACAACCGGACCATAGAGGGAATAGTCGCCCCGGCGGACGCAGGAAAACTAAACGTGGGAGTGCCTCCCGTTTTAGTCGAACTGGAAAACCTGCAACACCTTTGGCGTGAATCCGAACAAGACCCCGTCACCGTCGCCAAAGACAAACTGGTTAAGGCGAACCGCATGAAGTGGAAGAATTCAATGGGCTTCGACCTCACGGGCAGCTCGGGCAATACGGAAGACTTCGGCCTTGGCCTTCGAGCAGACTCGACCTACGGCAACAAATTACGCGCCGTCGACCTTTATCTATCCTACAACAATAGCCACAAGGAGAATGTAACCATTGTAGACGAGACCAAAGGGGGCGCCGAATACGCTTCCCAGTTCTCAGACCATCTCGGTTGGTATGCAAAGACGGATCTCGAGTCCGACCGATTGGAAGAAATCGACATCCGGGCGACCGTGGCCTCGGGGTTAAAGTATATCTTTTGGAACGAGGAAGGCAGGACACTCTCTCTCCGGGCAGGTGCCGCCTTTCGCTACGAAGCCTATCAAGAAAGCAGCGGGAACGACTTAGACGATCCGGCCATCGACTTCGGAATCGAACATTCACGTAGGTTCTCGGATTTGCTATCGGTGGAAACGGACGTCACCATCGTCCCAAGCATAACCGATTTCAGCAATTACCTGCTCACCCAGGATTCGGCGCTGGTGGTGCCTCTCGGGAAAGAATCACCATGGAAACTTCGCTCAGGTCTCGCCAACAGTTACAACAGCACCCCCGCACC
>CAWVZQ010000177.1:0-6055 GCA_963934405.1 uncultured Opitutales bacterium
CGAAGAACTCCGCTCGAGTACTTGAAATTTCGATCGGAGTAGACGTTTTCGGGCGCCACTTCGCCCAAAGTGCCAACCGTGGGGGGATCCTGCCCCACAAAACAAATGAACACCACGGCAGTCGCAAAAAGAAGAGTCAAACCAGAGAGCCTTAATCGGTGCCGAAGCAAAGGCCCGAAGGAATAGGCTTTCCCCTCGTGCTCGTCTTCATCCTCGTCGGCGGACTTACGCCGCCCGCTGCGACGTCCGTTGCCTCGACGAGATTTTTTAGAAAAGAAGTTAACCATTTTCTTGAGATTTACCTCCTTTAGCTTCAGCATCCCGCTGGTTATTCTCTGCGTGAACGTCGTAAGCTCGGATGATGTCACTTACCAAGGGATGTCGCACCACGTCTCGTTCATCGAATCGGTGAAAGGGAATCTTGTCCAAGCCCTCGAGAATCTTCACGGATTGGACTAATCCGGAATCCCAACGTCTGGGAAGATCGATTTGGGTAAGGTCGCCCGTCACCACCATTTTGCTCCCCTCGCCGAGACGAGTCAGAAACATCATCATCTGGGAAGAGGTAGTATTCTGGGCCTCGTCCAACAAAGCGAAGCACTTGGACAAAGTACGTCCCCGAATGTAAGCCAAAGGGGCAATCTCGACAACTCCACTTTCCAGTAACTTCCGAGCTTCCACCCCACCAAGAGACTCGTCCATCGCATCGTAAAGTGGGCGAAGATAGGGCAATAATTTTTCCTCCAAATCGCCGGGAAGAAATCCGAGGGCTTCCCCCGCTTCGACGGCGGGTCGAGCCAAGATTATTTTTTCGACCTCGCCGCGCAACAAAGAATCCAAGGCCGCCGCCATCGCAAGAAAAGTCTTTCCCGTACCCGCCGGCCCAAGGCCAAAGACGACGTCGTTTTCCATGATTTTACGCAGGTATTTTTTTTGCGACAGGTTGCGGGGCACCACGCTGGTTTTACGGAGCTTGAGGACCAAGGGCTCATCGAACAGTTCGCGAAACTCTTCACCCTTGCCCTCCGCCACCTTGCTCAAGATTCTATTGAAATCGCCATTCCGAGGAGAAAACCCTTGCTCCCGCCCGATGCGCAAAAGCTCAAATAATTCCTCACTTCGAGCCAAGGACTTCTCGTCTCCTTCGATTCGCAAAACGCCGCCACGGGCGACAAGAGTCGCGCCGAGTACATTTTCAACCAGACGCAAGTTCTCGGGGCTTTCGCCATAGAGGGTGTGGAGGAAGCGCTCGCTCTCGAATTCGATTTCCGTGAAAGACATGAGCGAGTTATCCAAGCCGAGCGGCAACGCAGGCGCAAAGTTTTTCACAGGTGGCATCAAGGGACTCCGGCAGTACTCGAGTATCAGCCAAAACCGGCATGAAATTAGTGTCCGACTTCCATCGCGGCACGACATGGGCATGCATATGCGAAGGTATTCCCGCTCCGCCGGTAGCACCTTCGTTGATACCGATGTTGAAACCATCCGGCGAAAAGGCATCTTCAAGGATATCCTGGGCAAATGCTATCAAGTCCATCAAGTCGATTCGCTCGTCTGCCCCGAGATCACGCAGGCGAGGAACCTCGCGGAAAGGGACCGCCAGCAAGTGACCGGGATTGTAGGGATACTTGTTCAAGATAAGGTAAGCGTACTTAGCTCGATGAACAATGTAAACGGCCCGGTCGTCCCCATGCGCAGGTAGCCTTATGAACGGATTGCCATCGTCCTCTCCCTCCGGTGGAACGCTCAAGTACTCCATCCGCCAATAAGCGTGCAAATTGCGCATCAATTAAAATGAGGAAATAAGATGACTGCCGGTCGAAGTAATCGACGGGATGACAGACCGGCATGCAGAATAAGCATCAGGGATGACTTGGGTTATCCGGATAGATTGAGGAAATTAGAAGTCGCTAAGCCTACTCCGGAGGAAACTGTTGAGCAAGTACGGATTCCCCATGGAATTTTGACGAATGAGGTTGCCTTAAGAGCACCCTAAGCCATGAGAAGGAAATCATGATTCCGTTTAATCCATTCGATCGGTGAAAGTTCTCTTCGTAAGCCCGGAAGTCTCCCCCTTGGCGAGAACAGGAGGACTCGGCGACGTCGTGGGCGCATTGCCACCTGCGCTGAAGGAAGCAGGCGTGGACGTTCGCGTGATCTGCCCCCTGCATCGGGGTTCCCTCGATGGTCTCAAGAGCAAACGAATCGCAGGTAAACTTCGCATTAGGATTGGCTCCCAGCTCTGCTATCCGCGATTAGTGGAAACGCGCCTGCCCGGAACCGATGTCCCCGTCTACCTCATCGAACACAAGGGTTTCTTCGACCGACCGGACATCTATGCCGGTCCCAAAGGAGACTTCCCCGACAATGCCGAACGCTCCTATGTGATTTGTCGATCGGCCATCGACCTTCCCCGACTCGTAGGGTGGACACCCGACGTATACCATGCCCACGACTGGATGACCGCCGCATTGCCCGCTTGCCTGAACGCAATCCCGGCGACCAAAGGACAAGTCCGAGCCGCCAGCGTGCTGACAATACATAATCTAGAACACCAAGGATCCTTCTCCCCTGAAAAGTTCGAGATATCAAACTTGCCTCAATCCTACTTTCAAATGGAAGGATTTGAACACTTCGGCAGGCTAAATCTGTTAAAGGGAGGGATTCAGCACGCCGACAAGATTACTACCGTGAGTCCAACTTACGCCGAGGAAATTCGCACCGAAATCCACGGACACGGACTGGATCCCTCTCTCGTCTATCGAGCCGCCGACCTCGTGGGGATTCTCAACGGCATAGACGAAGAAGCATGGAACCCCGCCAAAGACTCGACACTCCCCCACCCGTTCAACTTTAATACAGTCGAAACGGGCAAAAAAGCCTGTCGTGAAGCCCTATCGAAGGAATTGAAACTCCCGTACAAACCCTCTCTGCCGCTCTTCGGCGCGGTTTCAAGACTATATTGGCAAAAAGGTCTTGATGTACTTGCCGAATCTCTACCCAAACTACTGGAGAATAATGACTTCCAATTCGTATTACTCGGCAGTGGTGACCCTGTGCAGGAAAAGGCTTTTACGAACCTTGCGCATCGTTTCCCGGAAAGAGTCAGCACCTTCATCGGTTTCGACGACGGTCTCGCTCGACGAATATTCGCCGGTACCGATTTTTTTCTGATGCCAAGCAGGTTCGAACCTTGCGGTCTCGCCCAACAATACGCAATGCGGTACGGTTCCCTTCCCATCGCAAACAGCACGGGAGGGTTGGTCGATACCATCAAAGACCTGAATAAACACCCGAAAACAGCAAACGGTCTGCTCTTGAAGAACATAAAAGAAGCTTCTCTCAATCCTACGTTTAGGAGTGCCTGCAAAATATTCGCCGAAGAAAAAAAGCTGAAGCTCATGAGGAGGAATGCCATGATGAGAGAGGCATCTTGGAAGGAACCGGCGGAATCCTACGCAGAGACCTACAAATGGGCGATGGAGGAAAGCTCCAGACCTTCCACAGCCGTTTGTGGATAACTTTTTGCCTTTCAGCTTGCAGGGTAAAAACGCGACACTCTACGGTGAAGGATTTATTCCTTTTGCCATTGAGTCCAAAAGCTCTCTAATATGATCAACGGAGGTCCATCCCGCACGTTTACTCGAGAAGCAGTTGATTCTTGGCTCTTGAAATTGGCTCGAGCCAACTGGGAACCTCAATTCGAACAATCCACCCTGGACTCGGGTCGAGAGCTCTACCGCCAAGGAGCCATTACCGCCATCGACCTACAGCTCGACCAAGCCATCGTCTCCAGAAAGATTGAGCGTAAAGAAACTTATTCAGTAATTGAATGGAGCAATGGAAAACCCGCGATGCGCTTCTCCACCCTGGACTCGGAACTGGGAAGTGCCATCGGAATCGCCGGACTATACGAGATCGAGGAATTGGTGAGCGAGGAACAAGTGCTTAATCCGATCCCAGAAGAAGGCGCGGCAAAGACACATGAAAAAGAGAGCTCCAAAGTCGAAAGTCCCGAAACCGAACCAGTAGAGGAAAAAGTTAACTGGAAGCCCGGCTATTCCCTTGCAGTAGTTCTAGAAGTTTCCACTGCGGGAGGGCTTTCGGCTACGCCAAAGTGGAAGAAAAGACGCTCGCTCACGCCTGTATACGGGCCAAAATCCCAGCCGAACCTAGATGACACCGACAGGGAAACCCTGTTAAGTTTTGTGGCAAAGGCGGGTCAACGAGGGTTTTCCTTTGAAAAACGAAACGGTCTCTTTCGCCTTAGAAAATGGAAAACTGTGGCAGAGTTCGCGGAAAACGTGCTTCCCGGCTGGCAAAAGCATTTCAAAATCTTGCTAAAGGGAGACGCATCCCTTCTTCCCAGAGGGCAACGCCGGCTGAACTGGGAACTCGAAGCTCGCTCGACCAAAGGCATGGGAATGAACGTGCGAGAAAGGTTTCACATCAACAACTTCAAGCTGAATGCCGTTCAATCCCGCCGAATTGGTCGAGCTCGAGGTGGTATCACCTTTGTGCCGGGACAGGGATTGGTGCAACTCGCCACGGAACAATTGGAGGACTTCGAATGGTGGCGTCGCGAACGAGACAAGGACACACAAACACAGTGGCCTCGGTACATGCTCTTCTCTCTTTTTGCGCGAAAATATCTGAGGGCACAGCCGGATGGCGGGCTTGCTCTATGGCAAAAATCAGTAACGGACGCCGACAATGGAACAAGAAACCTTTCGCTCCCCGCCTTCATGCGCCCCTACCAGAAACAGGGAGTGGCTCGCCTAAGAAGTCTTCACAGACTGGGTTGCCACGGTCTACTGGCCGATGAAATGGGTCTCGGAAAAACGATCCAGACTCTTGCGTTGCTGCAAAAAAAGACAAAAAAAGATCTGCCCGACCTTGTGGTCTGTCCTGCCGCCGTGGTCCCCGTGTGGATAAAAGAAGTCAACGAACGTTTTCCCCGAGTAAAGGTTCGAGTACTAGGAAAAGGCTCTTTGTTCGAGGATATGGTTGAACCCTGTCTTTGGTTGGCCAGTTATACCCAGCTCAGGAGACATCGGGCATCCCTAGACAAGATACAATTTCGTTACGCCGCATTGGACGAAGCACAGCTCATAAAAAACCCAAAGGCCAAGGTGACGCAAGCTTGTGTGGCGATTCAAGCGGAAAGGCGTCTCGCTCTATCGGGCACCCCGATCGAAAACTCCCCGCTCGATCTCTGGACTATCTTTCGATACTTGATGCCGGGGCTATTGGGCAGTCGACGGGAACTGGAACTCGCACTCCAAGAATCCCCCGGCGAAACCGCCGATCTACTTCGCAACCAAGTCGCGCCGTTCGTGCTTCGCCGAATAAAAGCCGAAGTAGCGAAAGAACTGCCTCCGAAATGGGAGACAAATCTGGCCTGCTCGCTTACCGAGGAACAAAGTCGGGAATATCGCATTCTCGCAAACGGCGCTCAAGCCGAACACGGCGACGACCTGAATGCCGGCATGAAGAACGCCCCGACTCATATATTTTCTCTCCTCACTCGACTTCGGCAAACCTGTTGCGACGTCTCCCTCCTTCCTTGGCGAAAGGGTTCCACTCCATCCGGAGGCAAGACCGATCTCCTAATGGGAAAGCTACCGGATTTGGTTGCCTCCGGCTCCAAAACCTTGATTTTCAGCCAGTTCACTTCCTACTTGGCCATACTCAAAAAATTGATTCGGGAAGCTTTGCCGAACGTACCCCTCTACCAATTGACCGGGAACACACGCGACCGCGGAGCACCGGTAAAGGCATTCGAGGAAACAAAGGAACCGGCAGTGATGCTGGCTTCCCTGAAAGCCGCGGGGCTGGGAGTCACCTTGCGCACGGCGGACTACGTATTCCTCATGGATCCGTGGTGGAATCCCGCGGCTGAGGAACAGGCAATCGATCGAGCCCACCGCATCGGTCGAAAAAAGCCGACTTTCGTCTATCGTCTGATTGCGAAGGGTACGGTAGAGGAAAGAGTGTGCGAACTGCAGAGCAAAAAGCGGGAGGCCTTTCGCCGAATCATCGGCAAGATCGAACC
>CAWVZQ010000178.1:0-6044 GCA_963934405.1 uncultured Opitutales bacterium
CCGAGATGAAGCGACTGCCAAATATACAGTCATATCCTTCGTTGAGTTTCTCCCAATAACGAACTAAATCCTGAGGTGAATCCGATAAATCTGCCATCATAATGGCAATGGCATCTCCTTTTGCCACCGAAAGCCCACATCTGACGGCACGCCCGAAACCGTTTTGTCCATAATTCCTGAGGGATAGTAGTCGAGGGTATTGGAGCTTGAGATCCTTTAATACTTTTGGCGTACCGTCGCCACTTCCGTCATCTACTACGACAATCTCTCCATCGATGCCATGTTTTTCAAGTTCCTTCTCAATGCCCGCCACGCAATTCGGCAAGTCCCCTGCTTCGTCGCGTGCCGGAATGATTACGGAAAGCTTTTTCAAGAGGTTCCCTTCGAGTTTGGTTCTAAGGTGACTCGAATTGCAACTGCATCATTTGCTTCGGGTTGAGTGAGTTCCCGAATCTCCGTTGCTTGAGGGAAAGTTCTTTTCAAGGCGTCTTGGAACGATTTGTTGTCTTTCAGCGAAGCGGAGTAGGCACAGTAAACAGTTGTTGGTTGTGAGGTTCGGCAAGGTTCCCGTTTCGCGAGGTTGTCGCCTGCGAAATGAATGGCCAAAGTTCGTAGCCTGGTACGCAGGGCAAGGTCTCCCATGTCACCTGCCGGAAGAAAAAGGAGTATGTCGAAATGACTTTTAGAATCTTGTTCAATGATGCGAATCGCATTGGAAAACTCGCGGGCTTCGAATCCGCGAGCCTGCTCGGTGGGAGAGCCTGTATAATGAATTTGTTGGAAAGGGATGCGGCTTAATCTTTCAATTTGCGTGGTGATTGGAAGGGCAAGGCAAATCCCTAAGAATAACTGGCTCGAAATTCTGGAAAAAACATTTGGCAAGGAAAGAATGAACAGGGCAGGGACAGTGAAAATCAGATGGTATTCACTGGTGTGCGCATGGTAGAGCAGATAATTGAATCCGTACTTGTAGGACAAGATTCCCAACCCAATGAAGGGCAGAAAAAAAAAGCAAGCGTAAGCAAGCCGTAGTTTGGGGGCGGTGAATCTCCAAATTGAATTGAAAACAAAAAGAAGAAGAATTGTGCATCCTATGGCCAGAAGGCCTGCAAATAAAACATGTTCATTAATCTCATTTTGATCGAGCCAATTGTTGACCTGTTCGAATTGAATCATCAAATCACGAAATCCATGAGATATTTGCTTCGCTGGCAAAGCATATCCTGGCCCACCCAAGGTGCTCCATGCCAACCAACCACCACGGGTGCTTTTCTCGAAATGCTTGCCGTGGAGAGGGGCAAGGAGATCACTGTCGTTTGCGCTGTAAAGCTCATTTGCAGTTAAACCCGAGAGAGTTTGATTGGTGTATTCAAGGGTTAGGAACGGAACCCAAAACAAGCCGCCAACCAACACATAAAGCGCGACTAACCGGAGGTTTTTCGAGGGCTTGCCTTTGCTAAGCAAAATACTAACCAAAGGAAGGGTTGCTATTGTTCCTGCAACAATCATTCCTGAAAGCTTGATCCAAGCAAAACAACCCAGCAAAAACAAAAAGGCCGCACTATTCATGGTCAGCTTGCCCCAAGATGGATGATCGTTTTTGGAATCACACAGTAATCCAATGGTCATGGCCCAGACTATGAACCAGGGGACCAAGGCAAAGAGGATGACATTTGCAGTTGAGTAAGAGGAACTTGCGGGACCAACCGAAAGGCCGATGAGGATCGCCAACAAAAGCAATCCGCTTGTGGAAAGCTTCAATTTCTCGCAGAATTTGATCCAGCCTAAACCACCACTTAGCACGCAAAGGAATAGCCCTACTCTCAATGAGCTGCCGAGCGATAGTCCAATTAAAAGTCCGGGTAAGGGCAGCCAGCTTGCTCCCGGAGGGCGAAGACTCCAGTTTGTGTGGTCTTCAGCCAAGTTTGTCCACTTGGGTTGAGCGAGAAAATTTGGATGCTCCACAATTCCATGATGCCACTGTAGTGATGACTTCACTTGCCCGCCTATATCCTCCCCGACGCTCATGCCTTTGCCGGAAAAGAAAAGGCTGGAAAGTAGCGCCAGCACAACGAAGGTAGTTTTTGGAGACTCGGATAGGCAGTTCCAAAGCCAAAATGCCTTTTGGGGAACTTTGATCCGTCGGGAGAACCAGAACCAACCGAAGCTGGCAAGCAAGCAAAGAATAAGCAAAAGCAGTTTCTTGTCGGAGTAGAGACCAAGCCATTTGGGTTGCTGACTTCTCAAAAGTCCTGCTTCGATTGCTTTGAACGCGAGCCACCAGCCAGGCAGAGTGAACAAAAACCTTATCGATCTTTCGGCAGAATTCGAGTCAAGTTTGGCTGTTTGTTTTTCCGCGCTTATGTAAAGATTGATTTTAGGTTCAGTGCTTGGACGAACTATTCTATTATCTGCCTGTATTGATAAAAGCGCCTTCAGCCTCGAGTGATTTATCAGCAACTTGCAAAGTGCGTGCAACTTCTACGCCGTACCGCCCCGAGGAGCGGTTTTTTTCACATCCTTGGATTACTTGGATGAAATGCTTGAGTTCCTCGAACAAGGGCTCATTGGTGGGGACGGGTGGCAGAGTGACGCTTCCTCGATTGTAACTGAGACGGTGGGAAGCGAAGGAATCAGAATAGTAGGACTGATCAAGACCGATTGAGGAATCGTAAATCGTGATGGGGTGTTCAATGTTCAAATCATCCCAGAGAGCCATTTTTTTTGATCCGACGACAGTGATTTGTCGAACTTTTCGCGGGTTTAGCCAACTGGCGTGAGCATGGGCAATAATGGCCCCGGGATAACGAAACGTAGTGTAAGTGGTATCCTCAACATTTGGGTCCAACCTTCGACTGCCCACGCAGCTTACGGCTTCAGGAAGAGAATCGAGGAGGAAATCGAAGACGGAAACGTCATGAGAAGTCAGGTCCCATACGGTGTTGACGTCTTTTCGTACTGGACCCAAGTTCGTCCGATGGGCCTCGAGATGCTGGATTTCTCCAAGCTCTCCCGAGCCGATGATTTTCTTTAGCTCAAGAATCGATGAATTAAACAGAAAGACGTGACCAACCATTATGGAAAGATTTTTAGTCTCGGCTATCTCGCATAATTCGGTGCATTTTTCAGGATCTTGCCCGAAGGGCTTTTCTACAAAAACATGTTTGCCCTGAAGGAGAGCCTGCTCGACAAGATCCAAGTGGGTAGTCACGGGGGTGCAAACCATTATCGCGTCGAATTCCGGAGACTCGATCAAGGCATCAGCGGCAGTGAAGGTTTTCAACCCATTGAATCTATTCTCCAGTTGATCTAGGGAAGATTGGTTGATGTCGGCCACGCAATCCGCATTCACGTTGGGAATCCTTCGTAAGGCCCCGATCACATTCGGCCCCCAGCGACCTGCACCTATTATTCCAATATCTATTTTCTTATTCATGATTTTATTCTCAAGCTTAGCAAAAATAGCGGGCGCAGAATGGACCACCAACTTTTAAAGGGAACCATCTTTGTGTTGTCGTTCATGTCGTCGTGATAACGCTTTGTTACGGGAACCTCACCAACCTTGTACCCTGATCGACAAGTCTGGATCAAAAGGTAAGGCTCCATTTCGTATTGAAGTAACCAGTCTTGCCACAGGTTAAGTTTCGGATTGTCCAGCACCTCTTTCCGAAAAACTCGAAAACCGTTCGTTGCATCCGTAATCCTCTTCTTGAAAAGTAGACGAAAAAGAAGAGAATAAACCCAAGTGAGGATAGTTCTGGAAACAGTCATGTTCTCTCGCTTTCCCTCTTTTAGCCAGCGAGATCCTTGAACATAGTCCAATTCGTCGTCCAGCAGCTTATCTACAGCCCCGAACAAATCGTTGGGGTCGTCTTGATTATCACCGGCAAGAACGGCAAGCAGGTCGTAACCATTGCGCCTTCCGTATTCAAGACCTGTTCTGATTCCGCCCCCTGCCCCTAGGTTATTAGGATGTGAAATCACTAGGGCACCGGCTTCCTTGGCTTCATCTGCAGTTCGGTCAATGGAACCATTGTCAACAACACAGACTACATCGACCAAGTCTCGGGGTACTGCCTTGGCGCCGACGCCGGCTTTACCTTCTTCATTCCAGCAAGGCATGGTAACTAGAATAGTCATGCCTCGATAGCGAATTCTCTCCGCCTCGGGTTTAACTGGAATCTTATCCAGTAAGGAGTTGATGTAAGTTTTTGAAGATAAATTCGGATTGATCTTCACAGCTTTCTCAAGAGGCGGGCAGGATTGCCGGCATAAATGCCGGGGAAGGTGAGATCTTTTGTCACCACTGAGCCTGCGCCGATGACGCAACCCGAATGAACCTTCACCGGGAGAATGGTAGCTCCCGATCCAATCGAGACCCCTTCTCCAATCCATGTTTCATCCCAGTCTTCAGGATCGGGGGAAGGCTTTCCCGTCACGAATTTGTCATTTGTAAAACAGACACCGTGTGCAATGAAGCTACCCCGCTCAATAGTTACGCCCGAACATATGAATGAATGCGACTGTATGCGGCAATCCGACCCTATCTTTACGCCCGATTGAATTTCCGTAAAGGGACCGATGAAGCAGCGATCCCCTATCTCACATCCGTACAAGTTACATGGTTCGATGATTTTTACATCTCGGCCAAAGGCCACATCTTTTATTCCGCAAGGCGAAAAGGCTGGTTGCTGGAATCCCTGCTTTTTCATCCAAAGAAACGGCTTACATGATCGAGGATTCTCGAGATCTCGCCTTCCGTCAGCTGAGGGTGCATGGGCAGCGAAAGTAATCTTTCAGATGCCCTTTCCGAGGCAGGAAAGCCTTTTCCTCGTACGAAGTCTTCGTTGGAGAAGGCTTTGTGCTTATGGATCGGTACGGGATAGTGGATACTCGTTGGTATGTCTTCTTGGGCAAGTGATGCTTGTAGCTCGTTTCTTTTGTCCGTCATGATGACAAAGAGATGATGAACTGCCTCGTTTGCCGGATCCTCTTTGATGAGATCCAAGGGCAATCCGGACAATCCTTTTCTGTACCGGCTGGCGACCTTTCGCCGTTTTTGGTTCCAGTCGTCCAGCAGTTTCAACTTCTCTTGAAGCACAATCGCCTGCATGGAGTCCAAGCGACTGTTCCAACCAAGCTCCACATGTTGATATTTTTCCGCTTGGCCGTAATTGCGAATTCGGCGGATTCGTTCGGCCAAGTCCGAGTCCTTTGTCACGACGCTTCCGCCGTCTCCCCAAGCTCCGAGGTTTTTTGCCGGATAGAAACTGAAACCTGCCGCCGACCCTAGACTTCCTGCCCTTTTGCCCCTGTAGCGAGCTCCATGGGCTTGGGCTGCGTCTTCAAGTAAATACAGTCCATTTTGATCGGAAATATCTTGCAACTCATCCATCGGAGCAAGATGTCCATAAAGATGAACGGCAAGTATCGCTTTGGTTCGAGAAGTGATGGCTGCGACGACTTGACTGGAATCGATTTGCAAGTTTTCCGGATGGCAATCAACAAGCACTGGGGTGGCGCCAACTCGAAGAATTGGAAGCACGCTACCAATGAAAGTGTTGGCCACCGTAATTACTTCATCCCCTTTACCGATACCAAGACCTTCCAACATCCACAACAAGGCATCGCAACCGGTGGCCACGCCGACACATTCATCCACTTCACAATAATTCGCAAAGGCTTGTTCGAATTCCTCGACGACATTTCCAAGAATGAAGCCCGAATTGTCTGCCAGATCTGCGAATCGTCGAAGGATCTTTGCTCGGCTATCCTGCGGTAGAGCCAGATCCGCGAACTGTAAGGCAACCTTTTTATTGAGAAGAGTCATGAGCAGCGCTCCATCCACTTGGGGTTTTTCTCCGCATGCACGGCAATTTCTTCAAGGATTTCACCAAGGCTTGTTTTGGGAAGCCAACCCCATGTTTGGTTGGCAAGAGAGGAATCCATCACGATCCATGGAGCGTCATAGGGGCGTTCTTCGGGTGTGGAACTCACCTCGTTTGGGCCGAAGCGTTCCTCGCACCAATCACTGAGCTTGCGCA
>CAWVZQ010000179.1:0-6023 GCA_963934405.1 uncultured Opitutales bacterium
TCTTGTGGTTGCCGGCCAAAACATTGCCGGGAAAACCCGTGCGTTGGCAACTTGATCTTCCGAGCAGTGGATCGGTGAAATACGAGCAACCGTCGTTTTCGAGCCTTTTCGACGCACTCATGAGAGCTTTTATTGACGTCGAGCAAGCTCATGTTTGGCAGACGGACTTTCACGGACCTCAATCTTTTTACAATCTTGCGGATGCTGCGGATGCTTTTGAGGCATTTGCAGTTGAAGTTGAAGCCGATCGGGTCGATCCTGAGAGTCAGGCCCGCTTTAGCTTGAAGACCGTAGGATCCGGTCGCTCTATTTATTCGTTGGAATTCAACGTCAAGAGGGGAGTATCGGTAGAAATCGACTTTTCGGCAGACATGGCGAAGAATGCCGCCGACCGCGGATTCGTTCTTCGCATCCCCAAAGGGCCTGACAATTGTGTGGATTTATATTTTGTTTCAAATAAACATTTTGCCCCGGAACTCGGTTACCCGCCGGTCGCCAGAGGCGAGCAGTTGAAACTTTCCGGCAAAACGTTGAGGTTTCTCCCGTCATGGCCTTATGGACAAAATTTCCATGTTTTGACCAAAGGCAAGGGTGGATCCCATTCTCTGGGAGTCGCTCCTGCGTCGGGGGCCGGCGGAACTCCACGCCCGGATGTATTTTTCTCCCCAAGCATGCCGTCCACGACTGCATTCGTGATGGGGTACGTTCAAGGTTTTCCTAAAGCCCTTGTCTTACCAAAACAGGGGTCGCAACCCGTCAGCGAGATCATGATGAACGTCGAGTATTTTGCATCCCTTGGTGGATCCTTTCAGTCGGAAATAGCGAAGTACGACGCTGAAATGAAAAGATTGTCGGCTACCTTGCCCAACCCCCAAGTCTACGACAACTTGCGTATGTTCGGTCGCAACGCCGCCAAGTCGATCGATTATTCTTTAGGTTCTTCTTATGGCGAATACCTGCTTGAGGTCACAACCAAGTTTGCTCAGCAAGCATTTGGATGGGATGATCCTCAAACCATAACTTTCAGGAAAAAGTTTATTGGTCTTAGCGATCCCAAAAGTTTTCATGTAAACCAGCAAGCTCTTGGTCAATTTTGGCGAACGGTTGCTACCAAACTAAAGGAAGAAGCGGAACGTCCTATGAATGGTTTTCGCTATAATGCGGAACGAGCCAGTCATGACGTGGAAGTTGTTTTTCGCTTGGTGAATTTCTTTATGCATGTGGAGAGAACTTTCGGTATGAAGGACACGAATCTGGCTGTACAATTGCAACAGATTCGGGACTCCTTTGATTCTCCGGAACCCGATAAGGGATTACTTGGAAAGTTGCACAAAGAAATCATTCGTATGGGAGAGCAGCCGAAAGGAAAAGAAGTTGGCCAAAAATTCATGAAGTTCAATAAAGCATACTTGGAGCATGCGTCCCAATCCACTCCATCCGACAAGCTTGTCTGGCAGGAATATTCGAAGGCCTTGAAACTTATGTCGGATGCTGCTTCAGTAGCTCGGTTTGGTCAGGAACGAGCAAAACTGTCTCAGTACGACCAATGGCTTAAGCGTATGAATGCAAAATTTATTGAGTTGAAGGCTGCCCGCGATGCCGCATTTCGTGCCGGCGGCAGCCAGATCCAGCAAGCGAGGGAACGCTTAGTCGCAGAAAAATGGGCTCTAGCGCTATTTAGGATTAATCCGCCTGCGGCTCGCCGTCCTGCAACTTGGGATCGTGTTTCCGACCTTGTCACTTTCCGCTGAAATGATTTATTATTGATAGATTCTCTTCCCCTAATGCCGTGAATATTGATAGACTAATCGACCGTATTGAAAAGGCCCTTCGTGAAGGTGCCACCGACCCCGTGTTACACTCCCTGGCCAAGGAGTATGAAAAGTTTCGAACCAAGATAGACGAACGTCTCGACCATTGCGTCACGCTTATTCGTTCGGGTAAGGATTTTGCGGCACGCGAACTAGCCGAACAGCCGCCCGACGTTCTTTTGCTGATGGAGAAGCTTTCTTTCGCCAATGAGGCGAAGTGGAAAGCTCTTTGTGAGGAAAAGGGGCTATACCTCGGACCCAATTGGGCGGAGGATCACGTGGATCTACTCAATGGCCTCTACGATAAGGAAATTTCGGAGGACAGTCCGCTTTTTCGCGAATACAGAACGGCCGCCCGAAGTCGGGACGTAGAGAAAACTTTCAAGATCCTCAAGATGATCTTGAAGGCGAACCCCGACCACGCCGCGGCTCGTCGGCATTTCGGTCAGCTCAGCGTTAAGATCCTCGAAAAGAAGATGGACGAGATCGACGAACTGATCCAAGCAGGCCGTGAACCTGAATTTCTTGATCTCATGATGGAGGTGGAGGAAACCGATTGGGTAGTGATGCCCAAGGGCGACAAGTGGGAAAACGCTCTAGCCGTACGCGAAAACGTGAACCGACGTTTGGCCAAGTTGCGAATGGAGGAAATTCTCGTGGAGTTGGCGACCTTTAAGTCATCGGAGGACTGGAAGGGTTCGCTTGCCTCGATCGGAGAATTTTTTGAGTTGGCCCAAGAGCACAGTCTGGAGGGCGAGCTGGATCCCGATGACGTTAACGTTTACAATGAGTACAAGGAATGGGCCGAGGAACTTGCCGATGAAGCACGGGCCGAACGAGAGTTGGAAAACCTAGTCGGTCGTTTCAAAAATCGGGTTGCCGAAATGCAACAGGCTGAGGTCGTAGGCAATAAAACTTTGGAGAACTACCTTGAGGAGCAGAATGAACTGAGGCGTTTTCGCCAAGACTTTCAGGATATCGGTCATTCGGTATCGACCGAGGTGTTGATGGATCTTCAGAAGGCCGAGGGACATGTCAAAAATCGAATCAAACGTCTTCAGGGCCGGACGAAACGGTTATGGATTTTCGCTGTATTTGCTTTCGTCTTGGTGGCCGCGGGTTCCGTTACCTTGTTGTGGTGGTTGAAGGGCTTTTGGGACGCCCGAAGCGCAGCCGACATGATCGTTAGCACCGAAAGTCCTGTGCGTCAGTGGGAAAAGCTTTCCGCCTATGCCGGCGATTATGGCGATTACCTTGAGGACGACGAAGTCAAGATACTTCTAAGGCAAGCTATGGACAACGCTTTTTCCGATGCCACCAATAACCTCATTACTCATGAACGAGGACTCTTTAGGGGTAAGTCGCAGGATAAATTTCTTCTAGCGACTCAAAACCTCAAGGTGCCACCCTTCGTGGACCCCGCTGACTTAAGGCAACGTCGTTCTGCAGTTGCGACTAAAATGTGTGAAAACGTGTTGGCCGATCTTACGAATGATCCCGAATTCGAAGTCAAGGATGCGGAGAGATTTCTAGAATTGTTTGCCGATCCGCCCGTACCTCCAAAGGATGAAAAAGGAAACGATTTGCCGCTCGAAGAGGTCGATTACTATCGGTTTCAGGAACAACTCGTAAAGTCGGAAGTCCTAATCGACATTAGCCGTGCGGTTGCTGAAAATGAAGATGGGTTGGATCGAGAACTAAGCCGCTTCCGGAAGTTGGCTGAGGATATCCAATCGCTCGACGAGCAGGTCGTGCAGGCGGTTCGAGACTTTCGTTCTTCTGCCAAGGTGAATCATGGCATCCTTGCCCAAGAGGACTATCTCGATACGCTGGATGTGGCGACGAAGGAGTTTTCCAATTCCAAGGCGGTTGATTCTTCCAACTACGGGCGTGTTCGGGATGCCATGCGCAAGCTTCGCAGCACTTGGCGAGCTTATTCAAAGGAAGTTGAAAACAACCAAGGATCGCAGGTAGACGAACTGTTGGATCAAGCCGATCAAATTGGAAGGGTCGTACAGACGGGCAACGTTCCCGATGCTCGGGAGCAACTTGGACGAATGGGCGAATTGCTGAAATCGGTCACCGCTCTTAATCGAGGGACGACTGATCAACTGAAACTGAGTTCGTCCCAGACTCGTCGGCTTGGGGATTTGACGCAAGTTCACGGCGAAGTCCTCAAGCAGTTGGGGGAGGCCGGAGCGGCAAAGACGGGATTCGGCAATGCTTCAGGTTTGCCGGAGTATTTCAGCAAACTTGACCAATTGCTTCGGACCAAGGCGTTCGATCCGGCTACCTTGAATTTGGTGCGCGACGTTACCACCCACCGAGTTCTCTTCGACAACGAAAAGGGGCAGTTGCAAACAAAGCTCGTCTTCAAGGGGCCCGATGAACTATGGACCAAGATCAAGGAAGGTAAAATCAGTCTTTCCCCCGAGGAGTCACGAACCGAGTACGATCGTCTTGCCGCCGCTATAGCCGAGGGCAACGTGCGTAACGTTTGGAATTACAAGTTGGTGGACTGTCAGCCGGTTTCACTGGGCGGTAACGCCGGAGGGTTAAAGCGTTACACTACCAACAAGACTCTTGTCGCTATGTTGACGGCTTTTGGGCAAATGCAGGAGGAGCGTATCGAGAAAAAGTTCGACGATCAGGGGCAAGCCATACCGAATCCCTCGGTTCAAATCATTCAGCAAGGAAACTTCTTGCTTAACGGCACGCCGCAAGGTCGACTTTTCGAATCTCTGGAATACAATGGTGGAGTAAAAGGCAATATGCTGGAACAAGGTCAGCTCACTCCTGAGTCCCACTTCATTCAGTTTCAGCTTGAGCGCAGGCTCGATAAAAATACACGTTCAGTCGATGGTCCTCTTCTCGACCTCCTCGATCTTGTTATGAGCCAGAATACGCTTTCACCTCTATTCAAAGGTTTTTTGCATGCTGAAATTTGTGAATTGATGCTGAAGAGACCTGGTGAGTGGGGTGTCGCCCTGAGCAAAAACATGGTAGGCGATTATCAGGACTTGAAGCAAAAGGCGGGAGCTCGCCTCAAGGCTACCGATTGGATGAACCGTCAAAACTTCGAGGCATTGGAGGGTTCTTTGGCGATATTTTATCAAAAACTGCAGAAGCGAGGATACGCATCCGAGGCACGATTCAACAGTGGTCTTCTCAAGTCTCTGGCAACCGTTGGCTTTCGTTACATCGGTTACGTCGATCAAGCGGGCAAACCGAAGTTCGAAGGTCCTCCTCCGACTTATGCTTGGGGTATGGGGACACCTCCCGGAGGAGGATTTGCTTTGCAGCGCATAGCTCCCAATAATGCCGTTTCGGGAGACACCGGGTCTAGAGTTGCCCCGTTTAGTCCGCTCCTGACTACGGACAAGGACTTGTCCCAGCTGTATAATAAATCATATGACGCGGCGGGCGTTCCAGTCGGCCAATTCGGTCGACTGGAGGATCTCCTGCCCTTTGCTTTTGGAGAGTAGATCGATGAGCTACGAAGAAAAATACACCGTTTCCAAGAGAGGTCAGGAAGAAGGGCCTTACACTGCGTTGGAGATTATCGACCTACTCCGTCAGAAGGCGATTAGTACCATTCACAAGGTGAAGGTGAAGCAGGACTGGATTAGCGTAAGCGATTTCGTGGATAAGCACGAACTGGGTGAACTGCCCGAGCAAAACATCGAAAAGGATTTCGAGGAAATTGAAAAGGAAGCTTCCGCCGCTGAGGAAGCCGCCGAAAAGGAGCCCGAACCCAAACCCGAACCCGAGCCGATCAAAGTGCCCGAACCCGGTCCTGCCGATGAGATCAGCGTCAACCGTTCGGGCCAACCGTTCGGGCCATATCTCCTCCCGGAGGTCAAAGACTACTTGAAGAGCGGTAATCTTCGTTTTTCCGACATGGTTTGGTTTCAAGGGCTTCCGGAGTGGGTGCCCCTTTCGTCGATTCCCGGCATTTCGGATGGGATAAAGGGGCTTGGAGCCGCCGCTCCTCCTCCGCCAAAGCCTCCTCCCGCCCCTGTCGCTGCACCACCTGCTCCTCCCTCGCTCACTGTTCCCGTTTCCGCCCCTGCCAAGCCCGCAAGAGAGGAACAGGAATTCGAACCTCTAACTGTAGTCGAAGGTGGGGACGATCCCGAAACCGCCGGTCTTGCCGAACACGGGCCGCGCGCCTTGGCGGCCTTGATCGATTGGGGTATTCTCGGAGTTGCT
>CAWVZQ010000180.1:0-6019 GCA_963934405.1 uncultured Opitutales bacterium
ACCGTTCCGGATACCCCGGGATGCGGTTTACGCATCGACGAGAAAGCTTTCGCAAAAGAAGCCAAGGTATTCTACGACTTGAAGGCGTAATCCCATGACCACCCTCCACATCGAATGGACAAGGTACGACGAATGCCGATAGGAGCATTTATCGCGGGATTGTTCGCGACCCTCTCGGTCGCAAACCTCACCGCGGCAGCTCGGCCCAACGTTCTCTTCCTCGCGGTGGACGACATGAAGGACTGGGTGAACTGTCTCGATGGCTACGAGGGCACCGTTCACACGCCCAACATCGATCGGCTAGCCTCCCGTGGCACGTTATTCACCAACGCGCACTGCGCATCCCCGAAGTGCGCTCCATCGCGTGCGGCCATCCTAACAGGTCTTCGCCCCTCGACCACGGGTCTCTACGACAATGGACACTGGTGGTTCCCAAACCTGCCGAACACCACCACCCTACCCCTCCAGTTTCGCAAACACGGTTACAACGTGGTCGGAGCAGGAAAGATATTTCACCATACCGCAGGCAATAATCCACCAAGGCAATGGGATGACTATCAAAGACTAATCTTCCGCAACGACCCATGGTTTCGCGGGGCAAAGCTTAATTATCCCTGGTCCAAGTTCGGTCCCTATCCAAAAGGATTTCCTTTTAGCGGAGTGAAGGGTCTTGGGCACGAGAACGACTGGGGTGCACTCCCCATACCTGATGCCGACCACGACGACGTCCTGACTGCCGACTTCGCCATCCGCTTCCTGAAGAAGAAGCAAAACGAACCCTTCTTCCTCGCCTGCGGCATCTTTCGTCCACACCTGCCTTGGTACGTACCGCAAAAGTATCTCGACCTCCAGAAACCCGATGAGGTGGAGGTCCCCGAGGTGCCCAAAGACGATCTCAATGACCTGCCCAAAGGCGGGCTCAAAATGGCAGCTGCACGAAAAAACGATCTCCAAACCATTCGCAAGGCCGACAAGCAAAAGGATGCCATTCGAGCCTACTTGGCCAGCATCTCTTTTGCCGACGCACAGCTCGGTCGCGTTCTAGATGCCCTCAATGCCAGCCCTTCCGCCAACCAGACGATCGTCATCCTATGGTCCGACCACGGTTGGCACCTTGGGGAGAAAAACCACTGGCACAAGTCAACGCTCTGGGAAGAAGCCACTCGCGTTCCCCTGATCATCCACTCACCCGACCACAAGCCGGCAACTTGCAGACACCCCGTTAGCCTGCTCGATCTTTACCCCACCCTCAACGAACTTTGTGACCTCAACCCTTCCGGGAAACTGGATGGGGTAAGCCTCGTGCCCTTGCTGGCGAATCCGGACGCAAAGTGGCTCCGGCCTGCAGTCATCGAGTATCAGTTGGGCAATGCTGCAGTTCGCTCTAGGAAGTGGCGGTATATAAGATACAAGGACGGGGGCGAGGAATTGTACGACCATGAAACGGATCCGAAAGAGTGGAACAACCTCGCCAGTGACCCAAAGCATGATGGGGTAAAAAAAAGGCTCGGCAAATGGCTGCCAAAGAATTGGGTAAAACCTGCCGCAACCAAGGGGGCCTTTACTTTCAATCCGGACAACTATTCATGGACCCACAAGAAAACCGGGAAAGTCCTGCAAGGGGCGAAACCGCGATAAGTCGATGCAACGAATGAAGATGTTTGATGAGGAGGGATTTGTCGCAGTGCCACAGTTCTGCAATCCGGCGGAGCTCTCTTCTATCGAATCGGCACTTGCTCGATTCATTGACGAGAAGGCTTCGCGACTGCCAGATGAGGAAGTGTTTTACGAAGACAAGTCAAAGCATGAGTCCCTGAAGCAAATCCAGAGCATGCACGAACATGACGATTTCTTCGGCAGCTTCATGAATAGTAGTCCGAAGCGGTTGGCAGAGGAACTACTGGGCGAACCTGTTGTCGGCAAAAACCTCCAGTACTTCAACAAACCGCCCGGCACAGGCCAAGCCACCCCCGCCCATCAGGATGGTTATTATTTCATGCTCGAACCCTGCCGGGCACTAACGATGTGGATGGCCCTTGACCCGGTGGACGAGGAGAATGGTTGCGTGCGATACCTTCGGGGGTCGCATCTCGATGGAATGCGATCACATGAGCGCACCCAGACCCTCGGATTTTCGCAAGCGATCATGGATTTCGGAAAGAACGAAACTCGAGAGGAAATCCCCTGTCCCGCCAACCCCGGCGACTTGCTAGCTCACCATGCCTTGACCATCCATCGAGCCGACGCCAACCTGAGTCCCACTCGGTCTCGTCGGGCCTTGGGCTTTATCTTCCATGGCGAAAGCGCTCGCGAAGACAAACTGGCACATGAATCTTATCAAAAAAATCTAGCGGTGGAAATGTCTGCGCAAGGGAAAATCTAACGAAGGGAAACCTACCAGTGAAACCCAGACTCTTTCTCAATGGAACACTCACAGCCTTTGTCGCATCGACTTTTGCATCGGCAATCGGTCCTATTTTTGCCAAACCAAACGAAGCTGACATCTTCGCTTCAAGTTCCACCGACGACAGAAACACTGGGACCAATCCCAACGCCCGGCGCGTGACGATGCCGGAAGAAAAACAATGAGGCATTTGTTCGCCATTTTTATCCTATTTGCCGGAGTGACCGCTATCCTAGCCGCCCCGCGGCCAAGTGTCCTTTTTATCGCGGTGGACGACTGGAATGACTGGGTCGGTTGCCTCGGGCACGCACAGGCGAAGACGCCCAATGTGGATCGCTTGGCCAAGCGCGGTCTGCTTTTCACCAATGCGCATTGCGTTTCTCCCGTCTGCAATCCTTCGCGAGTGGCGGTGATGACGGGACTGCGACCGAGGACGACGGGCGTTTACGAGAACGGCGCGGTCATGCGCAAAGTGGCTCCGAATGTGGTGACGATCCCAGAGCATTTCCGCAAAAACGGTTACGTGACCCATGGGGGTGGGAAAATTTTTCACGACGTCACGCCGCATTATGACCCACAGAGCTTTGACGAATATTTTTGGTGGCATCCGCGCGGTGCATTGGGGAGCGCGCGGCACGGTTCGCCCTACAGCGTGGAACCGGACCCCGAGCCGCGGCAGCGTCCCGTGCGGCTCATCACACCGCTGACCAAGCGCAACTTCGATTGGGCCACGCTCGATCGACCTGAAACCGATTGGCCAGATCGCAAAGTAGCCGACTGGGCTGCCGGCTTTTTGGCAAAAAAACACGAGCAACCTTTCTTTTTGGCCGTGGGCTTCTTTCGCCCGCATGTGCCGTGGTATAATCCGCGCGACTATGTGGAGCGATTTCCGCTGGAGAAGATCAAGCTGCCATCAGTGAAGGAAAACGATCTCGACGACCTCGGCCCTTGGGCAAAGGCGCGTGCGCACGATCACAGTTCAAAGCATGACAAGGTCGTGGAATTCAGCGAATGGAAACCAGCGGTGCAGGCGTATCTCGCTTCCATTAGTTTCTGCGACGCAATGCTTGGCCGGGTTTTGGATGCGCTCGATGCGGGACCGAATGCGCGCGACACCATCATCGTTTTCTGGAGTGACCACGGCTATCACCTCGGCGAAAAGGGGCATTGGCACAAGCGTACGCTTTGGGAGCGCAGCACGCGCGTGCCACTCATCATCGTGGCCCCCGGCGTCACGCGGGCCGGAACGCGTTGCGCGCGTCCCGTGAGTTTGCTCGATCTTTACCCCACGCTCGCTGACCTGTGCGACCTGCCCAAGCGCGCTGAACTCGAGGGCCAAAGCCTGCGGGCTCTCCTGAAAAACCCGAAGGCGACATGGATTCGCCCGGCAGTGGTCACATGGCAAAAGGGCAATCACGCCGTCCGTTCCGATCGCTGGCGCTACATCCGCTACCGCACTGGGGAGGAGGAACTCTACGATCACCAAAACGATCCGAACGAATGGAACAATCTGGCACACGACCCGAAACGGACCGCAATACGAAACGAACTGGCGAAGTGGTTGCCGGCAAATAATTCAAAATCAAAATGAAAAACTACAGACAAAAGAAAGTTCACTGGACAGCACTGATTTTACTGTCGGCACTCTCACTGTCGGCGGTGGAATCACAACCGCGCGGTTACACGATTCCGACGATTGACTTGTCGGCGCAAAAGCACCGGCAAATTATCGTGGACCGCGAGAAGGGCCAATACCTCGGACATCCCACGACCGTACTCTTGGAAGATGGCAAGACCCTATTGATCGTCTACCCGAAAGGACATGGCAAGGGCGGCATCGTCTACAAGCGAAGCAAGGACGGCGGCAAGACATGGAGTGATCGATTGCCCACGCCCAAGAGCTGGGCTACCAGCAGGGAGGTGCCAACCATTCATCGAGTGATCGACGCCAAGGGCAAAAAACGACTCATCATGTGGTCGGGACTCTATCCCGCCCGCTTGGCCGCAAGTGAGGATGACGGCGCTAACTGGAGCGAACTGAAGAAAGTTGGAGACTGGGGTGGAATCGTGGTAATGGGTTGCCTAGAGGAGCTCAAGACGGGCAAGGGAAACTACATGGCAATGTTCCATGACGACGGACGATTCTTCACGGAAAAGCCGATTCGTCAAAATCCCGTAGTTTTCACCTTGTACAAGACCTTCTCCAAGGACGGAGGCCTTACCTGGTCCAACCCCAAGGCCATCCTTGCCCGCTCCGACGTCCATCTGTGCGAACCGGGAATGATCCGCTCCCCAAACGGGAAACAGCTGGCAGTGTTGTTGCGTGAAAACAGCCGTCGCCGAAACTCTTATGTCATCTTCTCCAATGACGAAGGAAATACTTGGACGAATCCACGCGAATTACCTGCATCCCTAACAGGCGATCGACATACCGGCAAATATACCGCCGACGGGCGCCTCTTCATTTCCTTCCGTGACACCACGCACGACACACCCACCAAAGGCGACTGGGTCGCTTGGGTCGGCACCTATGAAGATATTGTAAAGGGAAACGAAGGACAGTACAGAGTGCGCTTGATGGACAACTCCAACCGCTGGGACTGTGCCTATCCACCAGTTGAGGTATTGCCCGACAATACTATTGTGACCACCACCTACGGCCATTGGACCAAGGGAGAGAAACCCTATATTGCAAGTATACGCTTGAAGCTGTCTGAACTCGACGCCATGGCCAAAAAAAAAGATTTCCTTAAAGAGTGATTGTTTTATCAACTATGCATATCTGGAAAAAGAATAGCACATCATGAAACTGACCGGACTCATCGCAGCCCCACACACTCCCTGCAACGCAGACTACTCACTCAACACGGAAGCAGTTGTCAAACAGGCTTGGCATCTGTCGAACACGGGAGTGAAAGGAGTTTTCGTGGGAGGCACCACGGGCGAATGCCACTCCTACTCTACGGAAGAACGCATCCGGTTATTCAAGGCATGGGGGACAGAGGCCAAAGCTAACGGGTTGATCAACATCGCTCACGTTGGCCACAACAATCTGCCCGATGCTCAGGCCTTGGTGGAAGCGGCCCAGGCCTCGAAAGCGGAGGCCATCGGGGCAATGGCTCCGAACTTCTTCAAGCCTGCAAGCGTGGACGAACTGATCGATTGGTTTGCCTTGGTCACGAAAGCGGCTCCGGAACTACCTTTCTATTTCTACGACATCCCGAGCATGACCGGAGTCAGTCTCGACACGGCGGACTTCCTTAGACGAGGTCGCGAACGAATCCCATCGCTCGTGGGCGTGAAATTCACCAACCCGGACCAAGACTTGTTGAAGGAATGCATGCAAGTGGAAGATGGTGCCTTCGACCTTCCTTTCGGAACGGATGAAAAACTTATTGAGGGACTTGAGCTCGGCTGTCGCGGGGCCGTTGGGAGCAGCTACAGCGTCGCCGCACCCATCTATCGTCAAATTATTCAATCCTTTGACGAAGGGGATCTTGCAACCGCCAAACAGCACCAGGAGCACTCGGTTAAATTCATAGATATTCTATATAAGTACGGTTATCTTCCCGCCACCAAGGCGCTGATGGAAATGCTCGGAGTGCCATGCGGACC
>CAWVZQ010000181.1:0-6017 GCA_963934405.1 uncultured Opitutales bacterium
TGTCCCCGTACAGGGTGCAGTAGCCCACCGCCAGCTCGCTCTTGTTGCCCGTGGTGAGCAACAGCGCCCCCAGCTTGTTGGACACCGCCATCAGGAGCAGGCCTCGCGCACGGGCTTGCAGGTTTTCCTCGGTCACGTCGGTGGCGAGCCCCGCGAACATGGGTTCCAGTTCGCCGGCGGCCGCATCCACGATCGATTGAATGGCCATCGTCGAGTATTCAATACCGAGGTTGGTCGCCAAGTCGGCCGCATCATCCTTGCTGTGTTCGCTTGAAATGGCGGAAGGCAGGCTGATACCTATAATGTTTTCCGCACCCAGTGCCTCGGCTGCTATGGCGGCGGTCACGGCGGAGTCGATTCCCCCGCTCAGGCCCACCAGCCCTTTCGTGAACCCGCTTTTGTGGGCATAGTCCCGTAACCCAAGCACTAGGGCCTTGCGAAGGTTCTCCAGCGAGACGACGTCGGATTCTTGGCCTATGGCTTCCTCGGAAAAATCCACCACCCGGATCGCCTCCTCGAATGCGGGCAGGTGGGAGATTCGCTCGCCATCCGCATTTGCCGCCATCGAGGCTCCGTCGAAGATAAGTTCGTCGTTGCCGCCCACCAGGTTGACGTAGATCACGGGGCAGCCGCACTTGGTCGCCACCTTGGCCAGCACCTCGCGGCGAACGGATTGCTTGCCTTGGTGCCACGGGCTGGCGGAAAGATTCAGGAGCAAATCGGGAGAAGCTTCTCGCACCTCGTTCAGTGGGTCGGTGGCATACAGTTCACCTGCTTCGTTCCAGACGTCCTCGCAGATAGTGACCGCTATCCGTTTCCCCTTGTGCTCCAAGACTAGGGAATCCTCACCCGGCTCGAAGTAGCGGGCCTCGTCGAATACGTCGTAGGTCGGCAGCAATCGCTTGCGGGCTACCCGGGCCACCTTGCCCTCCACGCACCATGCGGCTGCATTGTAGAAAGGTCGCCCGGCGTCCTTGCCCGACTTCTCCACGAACCCGATCACCGCCGGGGTGGGACCCGTTTGTTCGGCAAAGGCGTTCAGACGTTCTGCAAGATCGCTCACGAAACGCGTCTTCAGCAACAGGTCGCGCGGAGGGTAACCACAAAGAAATAACTCGGGATAAGCCACTAGGTCCACACCTTGTCCCACCAGCTGCTCGTAGGCGTCAATGGCTAGGGCCAAGTTGCCGTCGAGGTCGCCGACCGTCGCGTTCAATTGGGCGACGCCGATCCTCATCTCGTTGCAATCCTTTCAAAATAGTTCATATATTCCTTGATTATACAGAACATGAGCGACCAAAAGGCGAACCCAAAGGAATACGCATCCTTCATCTTGGCATCCGGATCACCCCGACGACGCGAGTTGCTGGTGGACTTGGTGCAGGCTTTCGACGTGATTACCACCGAAGCCGAGGAACTCGTTTTCCACGACGACGGCCCCGCCGCTCTCGTCATGGAAAACGCCAGACGCAAGGCTCTACCCGTAGCCGAGTTCCGCACCGGAGCATGGGTTCTCGGAGCCGATACCATCGTGTCGATCGGCGATGAGATCCTCGGCAAACCCGCAGATATCGCTGAGGCCGCGTCCATGCTCCGCCTCCTCTCCGGCAGAACCCACAGCGTACGCACCGGAATTTGCCTTGCCCACAAAGACTCCGCCTACGAGGAAGCCCGCGTGGAAACCAGCAAAGTTACTTTCCGCATGATCACCGACGCCACCATCGACGCCTACTTCGCCGAGGTCGACCCCCTCGACAAGGCCGGGGCCTATGCCATCCAGACCCGTCCCGATCTCATCATCGACCGCTTCTCCGGTTCCCGCTCCAACGTCATCGGCCTCCCACTCGAAATGCTCGCCGACTGGCTTCGGGAAGTCGAAGTCGCTTGATCCTCCGCCCCATCTCCGCTTCCCGCCCCCTTTTTGTCATTGCGAGGAGACCCGAATGGGGCGACGCGGCAATCCAGCGGACGGGCAGGCCACCCCCTTGCCACATCCGGTCATCCGCAAAATCTCCCCACTCATGCGCGTCAGACCTAACTATTTGACCTCCTTCGCTATTCGGGCATCATTATATCCAAGGTGTTCCCATTTGCCGAAAAAAGTTCCCGATTCCTCGCTCGCCTCCTTGCGGTGGGCCTGCTTTTGTTCGGCTTAGTCTCCATCGCTCGGGCTGACCTCACTAGCGGCCTAGTCGCCTACTATCCCTTCGACGGCAACGCCTCCGACATGTCGGGCAATGGCAATGACGGTACCGTCAACGGTGCGACGCCTGGTGCAGATCGACATGGGGCATCGGGGAAGGCGTACGGTTTCGACGGCTCGAATGATTATATACAAATGGGGAATGACGATAGCCTGAACGTTTCATCGAGTTCTCCATTTACCTTCGGGTTTTGGTTTAAACCCGGTAGCAGTCAGGCTGGAGGCATCACTATCAAGAACGGGCAATACGGTTTCCAGTGGCAAGGTTCCTCCTCTTCGGTTCGATACTATGACAATACCTACCGGAACTCCGGCAAAACCTCTTGGAACCTGAATGAATGGCATCACATGGCAATGGTCCAGACCGGATCTCATCTTTATCTCTACGTGAACGGTCAACCGGACAGCAACCACTCCACCACCTACAATCCAGCCTTGGTCTCCGATAGCTTGTACATAGGAAAACACCCAACCTATTTCGGTGCCTTCGATGGCTCCATCGACGAGGTACGCATCTACAATCGGGCCTTGTCCGCGGTCGAGGTGGCAGCGCTTTATCAATTGGAAAACACTCCACCGAACCAACCTCCCGTCTTCGCCGAAAGCAACGCCACCTTCACCACTGCCGAGAACAACGCCTCGGCCAACTTCGTCGTAACCGCGACGGATCCCGATGCGAACACGACCTTGGCCTACACCAAGTCCGGGCCCGACGCGGGCAAGTTCACGCTCAACGTAGCCACGGGAACACTCACCTTCACCAATACTCCCGACTACGAGGCCAACGCCTCAGCCGCCGGCAACAATACTTTCTCCCTAACCATCACCGTAACCGACGGCGAAGCCAACGCCACCCAGACCGTCACCTTCAACGTGACGAACATGGTGGAAGACTTCGACTTCGACGGCATAGAGGACCACTTCGACCACGATGACGATGACGACGGTTTCAGCGATACTGCCGAGATTGCCTATGGATCCGACCCGAGGAACAGCCAATCCCTGGCAAATGCGGCCCCGCAAGACATCGACCTGAACGGGACCACCGTAGCCGAGAACCAACCCGTTGGAACCATCGTGGGCGATTTCAACGCCACCGATCCCGATCCCGACTCCAACCATACCTTCGCCTTCACCGACGGCAACGGTTCCACACACAACCACCTCTTCACCCTCGACGCGAATCGCACTCTCCGCACCGCGGCGGTTCTCGACTACGAGGCCAACGCCACACTCAGCATCCGCGTAAGAGCTACCGACGACCACAACGCCTCGATAGAGAAGGCCTTTGTCATCGCCATCCTAGACGACGGTCAGGAGGACTCCGACGGAGACGGCATCGAGAACCACGTCGATACGGACGACGACAACGATGGTTTTACCGATGCGGAGGAAATCGAGGGAGGGAGCTCCCCCGACGACAACGCCTCCTTTCTCGTGATCATCTCGGGTTCAGTAAGCTACGACGGGACCGCTACAGGCCCCGTGCTGATGCAAGTCCGATCGAGTGTCGGACCGGCAACGGTCACTGTCGAGATGCTCGATTCCTTCGGCGACGGCTGGAACGGCGCCCAGCTTACCATCAAGGACGATTCCAACCAGACTGCCTTCAGCGGCACATTGCCTGACGGCAGCGGCAGCGAGACGGAGGTGGTACTGCAGGCGGGAGATGATTATTTCGTAAGCGTTACTTCCGGCGACTATCCGGATGAGGTGAGCTGGAATATCTCCTCGGGCAGCGAGAATTTTGCCGAGGGAGAAGCTCCCGTCGCCGGACAGGCCTTCTCCCCTGTGGGTGACGTTTTGAAAGTGATCCTCCCTCAGCTTGGTTCATACCAATTGGAGATGCCCAACAACGCGACCTATGAGCTGGGCGTCTTGCTTGACGTCGACGAAGACGGGGAACCAGACCTACTTGAGCCCTTTGGTTTTTATGCCGGAGGCCCAATCACTCTTTCGTCCGGAAATCTCGCCGGAATCAACATAATGTTGACGAATAATCACGCCCCAGCCGATCTTCATCTCTCCAATGTCACAATCGCCGAGAACCAGCCCGCAGGGACCATCGTGGGTGACTTCAATGCTACTGATCTTAATGCCAACTCCACCCATACCTTCGCCTTCACCGACGGCAACGGTTCCACACATCACCACCTCTTCGCCATCGATGCGAACGGCACTCTCCGTACCGCGGCGGTTCTCGATTACGAGGCCAACGCCAGCTTGAGCGTCAGCGTCCGAGTGACCGACGAGGAGAACGCCAGTCTCGAGAAGGTTCTCCACATCCTCGTTCACAACGACGTCCATGAGGACGCCGACGCCGACGGATTGAAGGAGTTCGAGGAGGAAACCCTCGGCACCAGCGACCTCGACGACGATTCCGATGGCGACGGGGCCAAGGACGGAGACGAGTTCGCTATCGGCAGCGATCCGGACTCCAACGCCTCTTTCCCCGTGAGCATCTCCGGAACCGTGACTTATGGAGAGACCGCGGGCGGGCAGGTCCACGTCTTGGCCATGGAAGGTTCCGGCGGCGTGGTCGCCATCGAGATGGTGGACTCCTACGGGGACGGCTGGAACGGGACCGAGTTGACCATCGTGGACGATGCCAACGTCACTGTCTACGTGGGGACTTTTTATAAGGGGCACGAAGCCTCGGTCACGATTGATCTCGTGCCCGAGAGAACTTACGTCGTCAATGTTTCGGAAGGAGAATATCCAGAGGAGGTGAGCTGGGAAATCTTGGCTGACGGCGAGGTGCTGGCCTCCGGCGAAGCCCCCGAAGAGGGTGTGACTTTCGCCGCTCCCGGGATCGTCAAGGAAGTTGTTCTGGCCCAAGCCGGAACCTACCAACTGGCGGTGCCGAGCAACTTGGCCTACCAAGTAGGCGCCTTCCTCGACCTAGACGGCGACGGCGAGATCGGCCCTCTCGAGCCCGCCGGCTTCCATTCCGAGGAACCTGTCACGGCTAACGGAAACCTGTCCGGGATCAACGTCGAGATGGTCGGCAACGCGGCTCCGACCGACTTGGCGCTTTCGGTTGGCGCGGTAACCGAGAATCACCAGACCGGTTCTTTTGTGGGAGTCTTCACCGTTAACGATCCGGACGACTTGAACGGTTCAGGCCTCTATTCTATCGATCTCGTTGACGGCAATGGCTCCGATCATAACCAGCACTTTGCCATCGAGGGTAACCAGTTGAAGGCCGTCTCTCCCGACTACGAGTCCGGCCCCGTCCATTCCATCCGCGTTCGGGCAAGCGACGACCGCGGAGCCGCCATCGAGAATACGTTTTTCATTACCGTCGTCGACGATCCTCGGGACAATCCGCTCGAACTCGGAAACTCGAGACTGTTTGCCCCGGAATCTGCATGGGAAGACCGATTCGGATCGGCGGTTTCCTTGCTTGATGATCTCCTGGCGGTCGGGGCCACTCGAGCTGATGGGCTGGACCACAACGAAACCGGAGCAGTTTATCTGTATCAGGTGGATGCCAACGGCAGCGCCACCTACTTGGTCAAGGTGACGGCTCCGGACGGCGCCGAGGAGGACGAATTCGGTAGCTCGGTCTCGCAGGCTGGCGATCTTTTGGCGATTGGAGCCACTCGAGCCGATGGGGTCGACCACAACGGAACCGGCGCAGTCTATCTATATCAGGTGGATGCCAACGGCAGCGCCGCCTACCTCGCCAAGGTGATGGCCCCGGATGGCGCCGAGGATGATTGGTTCGGCAGCTCGATCTCGCAGACTGGCGATCTTTTGGCGATCGGTGCCGGCAGAGCCAACGGGATGGACCAGAACCATACCGGAGCAG
>CAWVZQ010000182.1:0-6013 GCA_963934405.1 uncultured Opitutales bacterium
ACTAGCCCGCAAGCATTCGGCATGCTGCGAGAGAAGGGTTTACCCATAAGGTATCCTGAGCGCACCTTTGCCACCGTGGACCACATCGTGCCCACGGACGAAGCGCATGAACCCTATTCAGACATCCTTGCCGATGCCATGATCAAGGAACTTCGTAAAAACTGCGCTGAATCCGGGGTAACTTTCTTCGACGTCGACTCGGGCAAGCAGGGTATCGTGCACGTCGTTGGACCGGAGCAAGGACTAACCCAACCCGGCATGACGATTGCCTGCGGCGACTCGCACACTTCCACTCATGGCGCCTTTGGTGCTGTTGCTTTCGGCGTTGGCACAAGCCAGGTCCGGGACCTGCTGGCGACCCAAACGATGGCGATGAGTAAACTCAAGGTGCGACGGATCAACGTAAACGGCGACTTGGGAGCAGGCATATACGCCAAGGACGTCATTCTGCACATCATACGCTTACTTGGCGTCAATGGCGGCACGGGATTCGCATATGAATACGGAGGTTCCGTGTTCGACGCGTTCTCAATCGAGGAACGGATGACAGCATGCAACATGTCCATAGAGGGTGGCGCAAGGGCGGGGTACGTAAACCCGGATCTCAAAACTTTTGCATACCTCAAGGGACGCCCGTATTCTCCAAGTGATGACGAATGGGAAGAACAAGTTTCTGTTTGGTCCAGCTATTCATCCGATCAAGGCTGCTCATACGACGACATCGTGACCATCGAAGGACCCGAAGTTGCTCCCACCGTCACATGGGGGATTAATCCCGGGCAAGCAGTCGCCATAGACGAAAAGATTCCAGACCCTGATCAAGTAGCCAAAAATGAGAGAGCGAGTGTCGTGGAAGCACTTGAGCACATGAAGCTGACGGCCGGGTCTCCGATTCAAGGGACAAAGGTCGACGTTGCCTTCATTGGCTCATGCACCAACGGTCGCCTTTCCGACCTCGAGGAAGTTGCATCGCGTTTACCCGGGCACAAGGTTCGAGATGGCTTGAAGGCCATAGTAGTTCCCGGTTCTCAAATTGTCAGCAAGCTGGCTATGGAAAAGGGACTGGACAAGGTGTTCATCGACGCCGGCTTCGAATGGCGAGCAGCAGGTTGCTCTATGTGCTTGGCCATGAACCCCGACAAACTTGTCGGCGACCAGCTTTGCGCCAGTTCGAGCAACCGTAATTTCAAGGGCCGTCAAGGCAGTCCTACCGGGAGGACCATGCTCATGAGTCCGGTCATGGTTGCGGCGGCGGCCGTCACAGGGGAAGTGAGCGACGCTCGAACCGTATTTGGATAAGGACCAAACCCAAAACTTATGACTTTACCAAAAATATCACAAGTGGCAGGTCGAGCGTTACCGATTCCCGGCGATGACATCGACACCGATCGTATAATTCCGGCCCGATTCATGAAATGCCTAACCTTTGATGGTCTAGGCGAATACCTTTTTTACGATACCAGATTGAATGAAGACGGTTCCGAAAAGTCTCACAACCTCAACTTGCCATGTTTCCGAGATGCATCGATTATGGTTTCCGGAGCTAATTTTGGCTGCGGCAGTTCGCGCGAACACGCTCCTCAATCCCTTTATCGAGCTGGCTTCAGGGCAATTGTAGCAGGCAATTTCGCGGAGATTTTCTTTGGCAACGCCACTAGCCTCGGGATGCCGTGCGTATCCTCTTCCAGAGAAAACTTGGAGAAACTATCCTCCGCAATAGAAACCGATCCAAGCTTGGATGTCGTTGTGGATATCGAAAACCAACAAGTCCGATACGGAAATGAAGTGATGCCATGCGGAATCACTCCAGGTGCTCGCGAAAGCTTGCTAAATGGGAGCTGGGATCCTCTGGAGGAGTTGCTGACCGCCACCAATGGAATTGAAGAAACGGCAAGGAGCTTGCCTTACGCTTAGTCGAGCTTCCCCTTCGTCATTCCGTGATCCCGTCCACTCTTGTAGAAATGCCCCCTGCAATCATTCCTTTTCGGTTGTTTTACTTCTGCCGTTGGGCGAGCGTCTTAGGACTGACGTTGCTTCTTGGTTGCAGCGATGCACCAAACCCCTCTCTACGAACCTCCGATTTCGTGGACGCTCTCCGCGAAAATGGCTTTGCGCCTGAGATTATTGAAACTGTTGTTCAAACGCACGAAACCGAGGGCAAGAGTGAACTACGCCTACGAGTTGAGGGCTTTGACTACAACCTCGGTGAATATGACATCTCGTCTCCCAAATCCATTCGTCGATTGAGAGAGGAAAAATTCAGCTCCGGATCAGAAAACAATTCCACTCCATATACTTTTGAAAACTTGAATCTGATTCTGACCTGCGACCGGAGACCCGACTCCGACCATCTGGAAGTCTTTCGAGGCATTCGGCCTCCTATTGACGTGCGGCAAGCGGGCTGGTTTCTCTACCCTTTGGGGATTTGCCTAACGATCGCGGTTTTTATTTTTGTGGAGCGATGGTTTGCCTTGCGTCGTAGTCGCACCATTCCGAAGCACGTTGAGGATTCCCTGCACTCCGGTCAAATCACTGATGGGGAAATGAGCGATCGCTCAGCCGCCGAGCGGTTAGCTAGCGTTGCCAGGAGGGAAGACCCAGCGCCGGATGTTCTTCGAGCCTATGCTCGCATGGAGATAAGTGGTATGGAAAGAGGTGTTTTTCTTCTCGAAATAATTGTCGGCATTGCTCCTTTAATCGGTTTGCTGGGAACCGTAACGGGATTGGTACGCGTTTTCTCGGGCATGCCTGCGGATTCAGGCGCACCGGACGCCAGCGCTTTTTCCGAAGGTATCGCAATGGCGTTGCTAACCACCATCATCGGTTTGGCCATCGCAATCCCGTCACTGGTCGGACATTCGTTTCTTTCGCGAGTCATTGACAACCGAGCAACCAAATTGGAATGGTTGGCCGAACGTCTTTCCGAATCGAGGAATCCAAACAAGAACACATGAGGAGAATCCCCGCTTCTCGAGGCCGAAAGTCTCCCCGGATCGACATTGTTCCGCTCGTCGACGTTCTCATGGTCCTGATCGTCTTCTTCCTTGTCACCATGCAGTTTAGGAACCTACGGGCAATCAATGTTCGCCTCCCTAAAATTGAGACTGCCGGCTCGAATTTGTTGCAAAACGAAATCGTCTTATCGGTTGATCGCGAGGGCAATTACTATCTTAATGACTCCGAACTATCGGAGCAGAAGTTGGAAGTCGCACTTCGAGCAGCATCCCAATTACCTCAAAAGCCAAAAGTGCTAATCGTTGCAGACGAAGACGTACCACTTAAAAAAGTTACCCGTCTTGTAGACATTTGCCGTTCGAACGAGTTGCAGGATTTTCGCCTACAGTCTCGCTGATCCATTAAATAGAACCGCGAAGGATGTTCAACTTTGCGACTGGTAAACGCGAAGCACCGCATCGGTAACTGCGGCAAGACCTCGACCCACAGTCGAAATAAGATTCCCCGTTGCTCGATAACGCGGTTCTCGTTGCTCAAGGAGTTTCCGAATGCTCGACAGCGGGTCGATCACATTCAAAAGAGGTCTCGTCGAATTCCCCTTGGTCCTTTCGTAGATAACTTCAGGAGTGGCCCAAAGGCAAACTGCTACGCCCTTTTTCTTCAGTAATTCGGGCATTCCGTCCGGCACCGAAAGTCCACCCCCGCATGATACTACGCAATTCGAATCCGGATGACCGCTTTCGATGAAATTCCTTTCCAATTCGCGAAAAGCCTCTTCCCCTTTTTGATCAAAGAGTTGAGTGATAGAGAGGCCCTGCTCTTCCTCGATCGCCTGGTCGACGTCTATGAAGTGAAACCCAAGTTTCTCGGCCACACGTAGCCCCACGGCGCTTTTCCCGGTGCCCATGAACCCCACCAAGTAGAGGTTGGGTTTATTGGAACAGATGTTTTCGAGAGAAGTCATTTAGCTTTTGAAAAGCAATAAATCTTGCGATTCGGACCATTTTGAGAGATGTTTTGACCCATGCAGGACGATTTAACGGAAGTCAATGTAAAGGGGGTAATGCCCACATCCAATGGTTGCGCAGTGTTCTTGGGTTGCGAGGAAAAAACCTTCGTGATCTACGTAGACCCCGCAATTGGAAACGCGATAAACATGACCTTGAATCAGGTCAAGAAGGAGAGGCCACTCACTCACGACCTTATTGGCCTGATACTCAAGGGGTTAGAGACATCCATAGAGCGAGTTGTCATTAACGATGTGGACGAGGGGACATTCTATGCCCGCATTATCTTTAAAATGGAAAACGAACTAGGAAAGAAAATCATAGAACTCGATGCCCGCCCAAGTGATTCCATCGTATTGTCTCTGCAAATGGGCAAGCCCATCCACGTAACTCGACGAGTCCTCGACAATGTCGAGGATATGGCGGAAATCCTCGATCGCATCCTAAAAAAACAAGAGTGACAGACACCTTTGGCGTCAGTGGGCCAAAAGGTAATAATGCAAGAGACGACCGACTCGACGAACAGGGCATTGTCGCTGCCTGAGACTGTCGTCTCTGGGCAATGGCCAACCGCATTGGCGCCCATGCAAGACGTAACAAACTTACCCTACATGCGAGTTGTATCTAGGCGGGGTTCGCCTGATTATTATTTTACCGAATACTTTCGGGTTCACGGCAGTTCTCGTCTGGATCCTAGAATCCTTCGATCCATTACAGAGAATCCAGACGGTCGACCAGTTTTTGCTCAACTGATCGGAGAAAACCTTGCCGATCTCCGGCGTACTGTTAGGAACCTTCGGGAATACCCGGTAGCCGGCATCGACCTCAATATGGGCTGTCCTGCCCCGCGGGTTTATAAAAAAAACGTAGGTGGGGGACTTTTACGTGATCCTGAAGTGGTCGATGGCATTTTGGGAACCCTGAGAGAGGAAAGCCCTGCCCTGTTTACGGTTAAAATGAGAATCGGGTTTGAAGATGATCGCCACTTCGATACGCTTCTGGGATTGCTAGCGAAGCATAAGGTAGATCTCCTCAGCCTACATGTGCGTACTGTCCAAGGAGGTTATCGCAGCGAACCAAGTTATGCACATGCAAGACGTGCTGTCGACAGGTTGCCTTGTCCAGTTTTGCTGAACGGGAATATCTCTTCAGCCACAGTAGCCCATCAAGAGGTTATTAGATCGGGTGCGCACGGTGCAATGATTGGACGGGCGGCGATTAGAAATCCTTGGATTTTCAGGCAAATCCGACAAATGCAAGCCAATGAAAAAGTGTTTCGACCAAAACTCGAAGATGTTTACGTTTACGTGGAGGAACTTTACGAAGAGTTCTCAGAATCACAAGTCCCTGAGGCAAAGCAAGTGGCTCGAATGAAGAAATTCCTTAATTTCGTAGGATTGGGTGTCGATCCTCGAGGGAGATTCCTGCATCAAATGCGAAGAAGCCGAACTAGGGATCAATTGTTCTCAATATGCACTAAATTCATGCGTGAAGAGGGCAGGGGGGCGACCCCATTTCATGACCAAGCTCCACCTTTGGAATCTCGTGCATCGCCGTCTGCATTTTCATCAGCGAGTACTTCCTGTAGTTCCGAATTCAAATCTCCTTCTGCCTGAACCATGTTCATTGAGTTGCCAAAGCGAGGCTTTGGGTCAATCGGGGTTGAGATTGGCTTGTACGGTGCAGGTTTCATCGAGTATCCCTAAATTATGAAGCGGCAAATACCTATTCTGCCGGGTGAACTATCGATCCGTATTCTATGGGCACCTGTCACTGCGTGTTCCCTGACCTTCGGTTTACTGCTATGCGCTTTCCCGCCAAGGCAAACTCCCGAGACCGCCTATTTTTTTCTTATTCCCGCCCTTTGCTGGCTGTCGTCTCGCCCCAGTTACAAGAGTGTCTTTCTTGCCTTTCTCTTTTTTGGTTGGCTTTACTATCTCACGCTCCTCTGGTGGTTGCGACACGTCACTTTCTCCGGTTTGTCCTTGGGGGCACTTCTCCTTTCGGGATATTTGGTGATTTGGTTTTTGTTTGCACGGTGGCTAATCCCT
>CAWVZQ010000183.1:0-5988 GCA_963934405.1 uncultured Opitutales bacterium
CGAAATCAATCGCCTCAGCCCAACCCATCATGGCGGCTCTCTCCTTTACGGGTATATCCATCTGGCACCCAACCATCAGCAGGGCGACGAACATAGCGGCAAGTAACTTTTTCATGCCCTCCATCCAATACTCTCCGATGCTTGGGTCAAGGGGGGAGTGGCCCACTTTTGCGATTTAGGTCTAAATCCATCTCCCTTTGCCTTATAATAAGGACGTTGGCGGGTAACACCGCAGGAGAGTGCGAACTTATTCAAACGCAGATATGGATCAGGAAACAATTACTACCGAGGCTCCGGGTATAGATTCGGGAGCAGATACCAACGCAGGCATTCTGACGGAAGCCGATTTGGCGAGTTCCTTTCTGGAACGAGTCGATGAGCAACCCGAGGAGAAGCCTTCCGAGACCGAGGCGACCGATCAGACTTCCGAGACTGACGGCGCAGAAGCGGAGGAGGATAGCGAAGGCGACGTTCTTTCACAGTCTGAACAGTCCGAGGAAACAGAGACTGCGGAACAGGAAACTTCCTCACTGGATCGTAGTTGCGATTCAGCGGGAGTTGGGCCAAGGGGTAAGATGTAGAGTTGCCAAGGGTCTGGTCGAAGAATACTTGTTTTCCATGTTCACCACGACAAAGTCATGACCAAAGCCCATACGCCTTTTCTTCTGCTCTCTTTTCTAATTCTATTCGCCTCCTGTGATCCTTCGGATGAATCGGGTGGGGGAGAGACCGGTGGATCCGATCCCGCAGGCTTGGGATCGCAGTCCGGTTCCGTGGATATTTACAATCCCGAGGCAAACGGGACCTTTGTTACTTGCAGTCGAGTGTACGAGGTGGACGTTTCCGCTTGGCCCTCCGAGGGCTATCCTACCGGCGCTAGCGGAACCTACCGGTACGTGAGCGAGGATCGTTACGATGGTCCCAAGGACGGCAAGATGCCCGACGGTTCGAGTACCGGCTTTTACATGTTTAGGCAAAATTCCGGTGAGTTTTGGACTATCATGTCAATCAAAGGAATTGATGGTACTTCTGACGGTTACCCATGGGACAATCAGGATACCGGTACGGATTGTCCTGACGGCAACATGACTTGGCACAACGGTGTCGTCGTAAAAGTTCCCTAAGGCGGGATCGCCTCTCACTAAGGTTTGAAAACCGCGATTCTCACCTTTTCCCGACTTGTAGTTTCTTTACCTGTTGCTCGAGTGCTTTCGAGTAGTCGTTGGAACGTTTCAACTCCCAGAGTAAAAATACGTTGAGGAGGATGGAGATGGAAAGGACAATGGTGATCTTGAGTTTGCGCGTGGGTTTCATGGTTTCGGTTTCTTGCGAGGAGCAAAGGCGAGGGAACACTGGATGGGGAAGGCGCAGGTGCAACCGGAACTTGCTTCCGGAATGAGGAGTAGACCGCCGGCGGGGATCGCGTTTATCCAGCATCCGGGGCGACTGACAGTGGTGATTTTTTTGAATTTGCCGGTGGATGGTATGTAAGCCGTGGGGTTTTGAGAGCGAAAGTAGAGAGCATTGGCGGAAGCGGATAGGGAACCGCAACCTCTGCCGCGCGATAGTTTTCTTCCCTCTGCGGGGATACCGGTACGAAGGTTGTAGATCATGGGCTCGACGTACAGTTCGTCGTTGAGGACGACGGGGTGTCGATCCTGCTCGCCGTGGGAGCCATTCAACTTGAGTCGGTTGTCCTGCGTCTGTTCCCAGAGTAGCTTTCCATTGCTTGCGTCGTAGGCGCTAACGTCGTATCGCACGGTTTTTTCGTTTCTCGAGGTGACCAAGGCAAGGACGCCTTTTGCGGTAACTATATATAGGTTTTGCACGGCTTTTTTTGCGGGTAGGGGAGTGCGCCGAATCGTTTTTCCGGATGCGACGTCCAGAGTTACCAGATAGCCTTTGCCTTCGCCCAAAATCTTTTCGTAGGGAACACGGCCTTGATTGGCGGGGGTTGGGCTTTCTATGAAGTGCAAGCCTTCGGGACCGGCGGCGATGCTTGAGTTCACGATGGATCCACCTCCGGCAGGCAGGTAGGTCCAAGCAGGTTTGCCGGTGCGCGGAGCGATGGCAAAGAGGCTGTCGCTGCAGACGGGAAGACGATTGTCCCAGTAGGCTTCGCGGATTCCTTCGTGCCCGTAGTCTCGTCGAATGCCCCCTTTCTTTACGGCGGAGCCCAAGAGGAAATCTCCTGCTTTGCCGACGTATCCCCATTCGTGGTTCTCGGCGTTGGATGCAACGGGAATGGTTAGGCGCCGAACGACTTTTCCTGTCAGAACGTCCAAGGCGAGACAGACGGCTCCACTCGCGACGAACATATAATCATCGTCCACACTCATGGAACCGCAATCGCGCATGATGGCGATGCGCCTAGACTCGGGCACTTCGGTTTCCCAAAGGACTGCCCCGTTATAGGCGTCGACCCCGAATACTCGCTCGTTGCCCGGGATAAAGAGAAAGCCGTTTTTCCAGAGTGGGGATACGGAGCGGTGATGACGATCGAGCAGACGTTCCGGACCGGGTCGCCCGAACCATTGTATGGAGAGATCGGCCGCCACGCTCTGGTCCTGACTGCATGCGGTGTTGCCGGGTCCGGCATAGAGGTGTGTCCATTCGCCGCCACCCTCGATGGGAGGCTTGGATAGTTGCTTCTCCAGCTTCGGGCCAATGAGGGCTACTCCGTCACGTGGTTGAAGAAGTCGAAGAAGTTCGTCTTCCGGCATTCCCTGAGGACTTGGGTTGACGATCAGGTTGAAGATATGATCGGCGTAGGGCAGGGTGGTGTCCTTGCGTTCATGGACCACGATTTCGTTGCCGTAGAGTCCTGCGGCGGCGAGCTCGCACCTCAGCTTTTCAGCTTCTTCCGCATTGCTCGTGGAGATGATTACTCGTAGGTCGGACAATCGTGCGATCGAAGCGGCGAGGGCAGCATCCTTGGTCCCAATTACCAGGCAGTAGCCTTTGGTCGCTTTTGTCGTGGCCAGAGTTTTTTTGGCGAGTGGATCGTTTTTCGGGAAGGAGGACGGGGGGGCTGGCTTAATGTGTATAGGTTCTTTTTCACCCCCGGAAAAACAGTGGACGATGCCCATGTCCGTGCTGACGACAAGTTTTCCTCGAATGATCGCAAGCGAGTGAGCCTTGCCCGTGACGGGAAGAGTTTGAGCAAGGGAGCCGTCGCTACGAAAGACCGCCACTTCATCCTTTCCGCCTGCGAATTTCAAGTCGCCCGCCTCAATGAATGCATGGGGATATTTTTCGGGTATCGACTTTGCCGGGATGGTCGCGGATTTTCCTCTTCGAGCCAAGTGCCCCAAGAAGGCTCCGGCGGGATCGCGTCCAGTGGGGGCGAATAGTCTTCCGTTTTTGCGAGAGAGGTAGCCTTGCGGCGAAATGCTTAGTCTCTCTTGATCCAAGATTCGTCCGTTGCGGATATCGAGAGAAAAGAGAAAGGTTCCTTGAGTGGGAAAGAGACCGGCTCCGAAATATGCTGTTTGACCGTCTACGAGAATGCCGGTCCGAATTGGGCGCTGGTGGATGATTCGCTCGTTGCCTGGGATGCGACGATCTCCCAATTCAGGAGGCCGTGACTTCCATAGGAGCTTGCCGTCAGAGGCGCTTAGGCAACGAACGTAACCATCGTCCCCGCCAAAGAGAATCTTTTCGCCCGCGACAGTGGGCGCGAGGCGGATGGGAGCCTCGGCAAAGTAATTCCATAATTCTTTTCCGTCGGTCAGAGAGAGGCAGCGGGCTTGATCGTCGGCCGAGGATGCCAAATAGAGACGATCGCCCGCCCCGACGATCTGGAAGGCGCGATCAAAAATCACCCGAGGTTTCAGGTTGTACTTTTTGTGCCAGAAATCCTGCTTGGCGGGAGGAGGCCATGCAGGTTTCGGTGGCATGCGAAGCTGGTGCGTCCAGCGAAGAGAAAGTTCTCCCTGGATGCTCGCGGCGCCTTTTCCCGACTGTTCGTTGTCGTGCAGGAAAGTAGGCCAATCCTCGGTTGCGTTCGGACTTGCGACGGCTTCGATCGAGGGGAATCGTTTTTTGTGTTCGTTGAACAAGTCTGCGATTTCTTTCGGCTTCAGCGAGCGATCCCATAAAGTGACTTGTTCCAGACGACCCTCGAACGGGTAGTGTTCGTTTTCGTCGATGTAGGCGCCTAACGCGAAACGCCCCTTTGGTGGATATAGGATGGGCCCGTTTTGGACCTTCGATTCCGCGGTAAGCTTTCCGTCCATGTAGATGCGTTGCACTTTGCCGTCGTAGGTTCCCGTAAGGTGATACCAGTATCCGGGTGAATACGGCAGGGCGGTTTTTAGGTAGGTGAGCCTTTTCTTGCTTTCCGAGGAAATCGCGAAGAAAAATGAATCTTTTACATATCCGAGAAGCCATCCTCGTTCGAAGGAACCGTTGTCCTGAATGGCCCCCAGAATGCCACCCCATTCGATTGGTTTGTCTACCCTGACCCAAGCTGTTACACTCATATCCTTGGCGGGGAGATTGGCCTTCTCGATGTCTTCGGAGAGGATGATTCCTCGAAACTCTTTGGAAGCTTCCAGCGCCAAAGGCTTTTCTTTTGTGAGCGAGGCGGACCCGAGAACCTTTCCCACCAACGATCCCACCGTGGGTTTAAGCGTTTTCTCTTGCAAGGTCGAGGAGTCGAAACGCCATTGTCCGACTCGCTCATCGCCCGATAAGCCGGTGAAGGAAAATGCGAAAAGGATCGCAAGGGTCGGCAATCTCAAAGCTGGGAAAGGCAAGGTGTTCATCACTCATCTTTCTTTCCCAAAGGCCGGAAGTAAAGTCGATTCGGGTTTCCATTATCGACTTTTCCTTGCCATGGAGGTGGCGGCAAGCTCTCTTGATTCTCATGCTTGCAAATTGTTTTCGTGTGGGCACCAACCTTTTTCCGGTTTGGTCCGTTTTGGTCGCCCTAATTGCCCTGTGGTGGCCTTCGACCTTTCTCTGGTTTGGCAAAGATGCCATTACCATCGGCTTGGGAGTGATCTTGCTGGGGATGGGCTTGACCCTTTCGGTGGATGATTTTCTTCGAGTTCTTAAGTATCCGAAGGCGATTGGGATCGGGGTCGTTCTTCAGTTTCTAATCATGCCCGTTCTCGGATGGGGAATCGGCTATATTTTTGGCCTTCCCAAGGGTTTAGCGGTGGGATTGATCCTGGTGTCTTGTTGTCCGGGTGGAACGGCCTCCAACGTGGTGGTCTTTCTTGCTCGGGCGGACGTCGCTTTGTCAGTCAGTATGACGGCGATTTCCACTTTGTTGGCAGTCGTTCTAACGCCCTTGCTTACGGAATTCTACGCTGGGCAGTACGTGCCCGTAGATGCTTGGGCGATGCTGAAGAGCATTTTTCTCGTTGTCATTTTACCCATATCCACGGGTGTGATCCTCAATCGATTCTTTTCCAAGGCCGCCAAGCAAGTGTCCGTTTATTCACCTTTCGTGTCCGTTCTCTTTATCATTCTGATCGTGGGTTTCGTGATGGCTGCCAATCGGGATAGAATTTTAGACAATATTGGCATTTTGACCGCCGCCGTTGCTCTTTTGCACATAGGAGGTTTTTCACTCGGTTATCTTTTTGCTAAAATTGCGGGGTTTGATGCTTCGGTTTGCCGGACGGCTTCGATTGAGGTCGGGATGCAGAATTCAGGTCTCGGATCTGCGTTGGCTATCAAGCATTTCGGGAATCTACCAATGGCGGTTACGCCCTGTGCTTTGAGTGCGGTCACTCACTGCATCTTGGGTAGTTTTTTGGCTTTTTTGTGGAATAAAAAAAAGTGAATTATTTTTGCTCCTGCACTTGACAAGATCAGTTTATCAGCGCGATATTATATACGCACGCACGGAGGCGTTTCTGAATTTCACGTCATCCGAGGTCCCGCATGGAAGTGGATCCCCGGTATCTTCACCGATACTTTCATGCTTTCACCAACCGCACCAGTTTACGGCAACCTCGCCTCGGCTACGAGTCG
>CAWVZQ010000184.1:0-5980 GCA_963934405.1 uncultured Opitutales bacterium
TCCGGTGCAGTGATCCAAAATTCGAGGAGATCTATTATTACCTCTGGTCCCTCTACTTGATGTATTTCATCGATGTCCAGAAAGGCTGGGAAATGGAAAATCACACCCAGACAGCAGTGAACAACTTCCTTGGTATCCATCGCTACGATGCTTGTTTTCAGATCAAGGTAGGAGCATGGACGGTTGACAAGCCAAGGTATGCGTATGGGAACGTTCTGACTTGGAAGCACCTCGTTGAGAACGGAAGGTACCGGGAGACCACAAACGGAGCGATCATGCTCTCGGACAACAAGGGCACCTCCTGGCACTCGGGGGCCTACGGGGGCGAATTGGCCGAGCATGTCCTCGGAGCTTGGCAAATTTATGAACATTCGGGCGATCTGGGTTTCCTGGGGAAATGCTACGATGGATATTTTCGGAAGGTCTTCTGGAAACGAATTGCCGGCTTTGCCATGAACGACTTCGAGGTCGCGGAGACCTTGGTTCGAATGGCCGTTCTGCTCGGACGCGAGGACGACCTGGACCATTGGGAAAAGCTGGTTAGAAGAGACCCGAAGCATGTTCGCATGACATTTGACCAAAGGTGGGAGGCCAATGGCCACAAGAACTTTTTCATGGGTCCCAAGAATGGAATGTTGATGACCAATGCCTTTTGGTCCATGCGGTCAAAATATTTCCCGCGGGAGTATGCGCAGAAAATGATCAACGCCTGGGCCCTCAACCGGGAAGATGGGTTTTACGGAGAATTCTTTCCCTTGGCTATGGCCAAGCATTCGATGAAGACCTTCACCTCCCCAACAGACCACTCCTTTGGTTACACGCCGGACACCGCCTACTTCACCTTGGACGGTATGTTCCGCCAAGGTTTCGCCAAGGTTGCTTCGGAATTAACGCTAAATCACCTGGAAAACTACAACTATCATGACGAATGGAAAATCCCAGTTGCACCCGAAGCATACCGTCGAAACTTAGACCTCTTCGGAGACCAATATTCAAATTTCAACGCCGGTAAGATTTTACTTTTCCTGGAAGGTCTGGCCGGAATCTCCTACTCCTTGCCAGAAGGGGTTTTCCATGTTCGTGATGCCATGCCCACCGCTTGGGAATGGATGGAGCTGGAAATTCCGATGCGGAAGGAAACAGTTTGGACGAATGTTAGGATTGAACGTCAAAAGAAAGCCGGTGGAATTACCAAGACGATTGAGGTCCGGAATTGTCCGCTCGAGGTAAAGCTCGAACCTTGGCTGGAGGGAAGAAAACTCGATGGGGCACCCAATTTGGTTGGTGGTAACCTCTCGTCGATCGAAGCGTCTCAGCGTGACCGCCTCACTTTTAAATCCGCTGGTAAAACTTCCAAGTCTTCCGTATCCGTTTTTCTTAAATGATGATGAAATCCATCCTGTCCCTGCTCGCCCTGTGTCACATCGGACTCCTTGCTTTTGCCAAAGACCGCAAGCCCAACGTCATCTTCGTTCTCGCCGATGATCTCGGCTGGGCCGAACTTGGATGCTATGGGAATACTTTTCACGAAACCCCCCATCTCGACAAACTGGCCAAGCAGGGCATTCGCTTTACACACGCCTACGCAGCAGCTCCCGTCTGCTCGCCTTACCGGGCCGCGCTCTTGACCGGCCAGCACCCCGCGCGAGTCGGCATACTCGACTACCTGAGGCCTAATTCTTCCAACGCCCTTCCCGTCAGTCACGTCACCCTGCCCAAAATCTTGCGACGCAACGGCTACGCCACTGGCATGGCGGGCAAGTGGCACCTCACCGGATACAAATACCAAAAGGCCAAGTTTGAAGTCCGGCCGACTGCCCACGGCTTTGACTGGAATACCGGAAGCGAGGTCAAGGGCGTCGGTAACGGAGCGAATTTCTGGCCTTATGTCTTTCGCACCCAGCCTATCCGCTGGCTCGACCTCACCGAGAACCGCCTCGGCGACAAGGAGTACCTCACTGACCGCCTGAATCTGGAAGCAGTCGAATTCGTCGAAAGAAACAAGGACAAGCCTTTCTTTCTTTATCTCAGCCACTACGCACCTCACTCCATCCTCAACGGCCGTCCGGACCTTGTTGAGAAGTACCGCAACAAGCACCCGCCCGGTCCCAGTGAGCGCGACCGGTGCTACCTGTGCCAGGACGCTGGCCTCAAAGGAGACACGGGCAACCATTGGGCCAGTCACCACAATCCACACCTTGCCGCCATGCTCGAGAGCATCGACGACGGCATCGGCCTGTTGGCCAAGAAACTGGACGAGCTGGGATTAGCCGAAAATACCATATTCATCTTCTCAAGCGACAATGGCGGCGAATTGAAGGTCACCTCCAACGCCCCTTTGCGAGGCGGTAAAAGCCAACTCTACGAGGGTGGCATTCGGGTGCCACTCATCGTCCGTTGGGCCAAGGGAAAGGTGCCCGCAGGCAAGATCTGCTCCCAACCTGTCGTCAACCACGATTTCTACCCCACCCTGATCGAGGCAGCCGGTATCCAACTCGATCCCGTCCAAACATTGGACGGCGTATCCACTCTCGCTACCTGGAAGAACCCCGAGGTTGCCCCCAAGCGTAAGGCCCTCCATTGGCATTACCCTCTGGACAAGCCCCACTTTCTGGGCGGTGTTTCCGGTGGCGCCATACGCGAGGGCAACTGGAAACTGATCGAGTACTTCGACCCCGCAAGGCCAAATGAATACGAACTTTTTGACCTCGCCAAGGATCCTTCCGAAAAGAAGGACTTGGCCGGGCAGGAGCCCAAGCGTGTTCGCGAACTGCAAACCAAGCTCAGCGCGTGGCGCGACCAAACGGGAGCTAGAATCCCCTCTCGGCCCTTGCTCGCCACTCCCAAGAACCTGCGTTTCGGTGATCATTTCTCCGAGGGACAAGTAAGCGAAAACTGGTTTTTCCAAAAGGAGTGGCTGGTTGAAGACGGCATCCTGCGTCGAAACGAAGTAACGGGCGAGAACAAGCGCCTTTTCTACAAGGAGCCCAATTTCAAGGATGCCTTCATCCGCTTCGAATTCCGGTTCGACGGAGCCGAGGACATCCGCCTGGTCACCGGTGCCTCCGGGCACTACAACACGGTCGTCCACATTCGCCGGGATCACTTCTTCGTCCAGACCGCTCAGGACGACCGGGGTCCCTGGTTTTCCATGCGCCACGGCGAATGTGCCTACGACTTCAAGCCTGACAAATGGTACGTTATGACGATCGAGTTCATTGGCGACCAAACTGTCGCCCACTTGGACTACGAACACTTGGTCTACGCCAAGCACCCCATCATCGACCAGGAACGCACCTATTTCGCCTTGCAGGTCGATCAAGCGGGAGCAGCCTTCGACAACCTCCAGGTGTTCGAAGCATCACGCCACCCAGACCGCGTGGCCAACCTAGCCCATGTCGAAAAAGCAAAAGGTCGCTTTCCAGTTAAAAAATCTATCCGAGAAGAGCATGAAATCCGCAAGCGCAACCTGCATGCCCGTTTCCATCTCGACGATCCCGCGTACCGCAAACTGGTTGGGGAGATCGACCGTCTCGACGCGGAAAAAATCGAACGCTTCCCTGAAGCCTTTAGTTCGCACAAAGCCTTCCAGAAGAAGATCCAGAAATTACGCAAAAAGCTTCACCAAGAAGACTCCGTCTACAAGGAAACCCTCTTCGCCACCTTTCGCGCAAACCGCGCCCTTGACCAATTTCTAGTGGAAAAAGAGCCCTCTATCGAGAAACAACCGGATACCCGCAAAAAAGCTACCTTGGAAATGGCCCGCAAAAAACACCAAGGCGATCCAGCCTATCGTAAACTTGTGGCGTTCGCCGAGGAAACCCAAAAAAAGCTCGAGAGCGATTACCCCAAGCTCTTCGTAAGCAACGAGGACATCACGGAAAAGAGGAACCAAGCCCGCAAGGCTCTCAAGGAGAATCCTGAATTCAAAAAACTTGTCGAGGCTCGTGGCAACGCCTACCGGGCACAGCAGGACTATCTTTACGAAAACGACGAAAAACTTGCCCACCTCAAGAAGTCGGTTGAAGAAGAAAAAACTCAGACGAAAAACAAATAGCTGATGGGTGCGTAATTTTCCACCGATTGAAAATTGCCAGCTCGAATCCTTGCGGGTAAAGATATTCGAGATCATGGACATTATCGAAAAGAACAAGCTTCTCATGAACGAATTGGCTGCAGGCAGCCCTCAGCTTGCCGAGCAAGTCAATGCTCTAGATTGGAACGAACTGCAGGCCGCTTTAGACGAATGCATTTTCAAGAAGGATCAATTCGGGTTGCCTGAAGAATATGGTCCAGCCTCCTACTTTCCATTAATTCCGGAAAGCTCCGAGCAGGAAAAACTGTACGGGCAAGCCTTTGTGCATGGGGAAAAACTCATTCGGGCCGGCAAGACCGCCGCCTTCACGGTAGCGGGAGGACAGGGAACGCGCTTGGGATACGATGGCCCCAAAGGCACGTTAGCTGTCAGCCCAATCAAGGGGAAACCCCTCTTTCAGCTCTTCGCCGAGCAAATCTTGGGCATTTCGGAGAAGTACGAAGTCGCCATCCCTTGGTATGTCATGTGCAGCCCGCTCAACTTAGAGGCGACTGTTTCCCATTTCGAGGAAAATGCCTACTATGGCCTGAGCCGAGAAAATATTAAGTTCTTTGCCCAAGGCGTAATGCCCGCGACCGATTTCAAAGGAAACCTTCTCCTCGCCAGCCAAGACAGCTTGGCCCTTTCTCCGAATGGACATGGCGGATCCCTCAAGGCCCTTATTGATTCTGGCTCTATTGCCGACATGGCAAGTCGAGGCATTGAACATCTCTCCTATTTTCAAGTGGACAACCCCTTGGTCAGCGTCATCAACCCGCTTTTCATCGGTCTTCATGACCTGCAAAAATCGGACATGTCCAGTCGCTCGTTAACGAAGACAGGACCCTTTGAGAAACTCGGCAACTTCGTTTCCATTGGCGATCGTGTCACCATCATCGAGTATTCGGACTTGCCCGAGGAAAAGGCTTTGGAGAAAGAGGGGGACGGGCGGATCAGGTATCGGGCCGGTAGTCCGGCCATTCATGTGTTGCGCCGTGACTTCATCGAGCAATTCGCCAGCGGGGAGATCAAGCTCCCCTACCACCGGGCGGAAAAAAAAGTCGCCTGCCTCGACGAAGCCAGAGAGCTGACCACTCCCGAGGAACCCAATGCGGTCAAGTTCGAGACCTTCGTCTTCGACGCCTTACCCTTGGCCAAGAACCCCTTGATTTTGGAAGCGGATCGTCTGGAAGAATTCTCCCCGGTTAAGAACAAGAGGGGAGTGGACTCACTTGAAAGCTCCCAAGCCGATCAAGTCAAGCGGGCCAAGCGTTGGCTCACGAATGCTGGTCATGCGATCAAAGAAACTTCCATAGTGGAAATCAACCCGCGAGCCTTTCCCAGCGAACGAGATATTCTGGGGGCTGAATTCAAAGATTACGATTTCGAGTCGGATTTGATTTACTTGGATTAGGGAAAGAAGGATAAAGAAACCATGCAGACTAAATTCATTACCCCATTCCTCGCCCTTTTGCTATTTACGCCGCTCGGCGCCCAGAAGATCGAGCCGACTCACAAGCACGTTGCCTATGGGGCACACAAGGACATGAAGCTCAATTTCTGGAAGATCGAGTCCAAGGAACCCACTCCGCTGCTCGTTCATATCCACGGCGGTGGCTGGCTTGGGGGCAAGAAAAACGAAACCAGCGTTTCCACCCAGAGACATGGTTACAGCTATGCCTCGATCGACTACCGCCTGGCCGGCACTGAACTTCTGCCCGCCGCCGTACATGACGCCGCTCGGGCCATCCAGTTTCTCCGCACCAAGGCCAAGGAATGGAACTTCGATCCCAAGCGCATCGCCGTCACCGGCGGATCCGCCGGAGCCGCCTCAAGCTTGTGGCTCGCCTACCATGACGATCTCGCCGATCCCAAGAGCAAGGATCCGGTCCTTCGCCAATCCTC
>CAWVZQ010000185.1:0-5969 GCA_963934405.1 uncultured Opitutales bacterium
TGGTGAAGGCATCTTGTTCTTCATCGCGTCTTCTCGGTTCCATCGGTTCCGCTTTTCTCATCGCCGGCATCGCCGCGATGACCACTTCCCTCTCCGCCGCCGAGCAGGACAACTGGTACCTCGCCGACGAGTGGAGTGTATCGAATGCACAAGGTATCACCTACGAGTTAAATGCCACCACAGGCAAGGCCCGCATCTACGCTACGGCAACAAATGCAAATAAACTCCAAATATTTGAAGCCAATGGCACCTTAGTAAGGGAAATTTCCGGATTGTTTAATCCAAGAGATGTGGCGGTGGACGGAAACGGTACAATTTATATTATAGAAATGACTCGCGTAACCGCCTTCAACCAGGACGGCAACATGCTCTGGCGCCATGGGAAGAACGCGAATTCAGGAAGTGGTTCCTATGGTTCCGGTGATCGCGAATTCAATCAGGCTCACGGCATAGCAGTTAGCCCAAGCGGCGAGCTCTTCGTCGCCGATTACAACAACCACCGCGTGCAGGTTCTCGACCGCAACGGTACCTTCAAGCGAAAGTTCGGTTACAATGGCTCAGCGCCTGGGCAATTATATAGGCCCATCGACCTAGCCTTCCTGCCAGACGGCACCCTTATTGTAGGTGATCAAAATTATCTACATTACTTCAAGCAGGACGGCACCTTCCTCAAACGTACCAACATATCAAGTGCCAGACAATATGTTTCAGCTGCACCGGACGGCACGATATTCAGTTATCAAAATTTTCGAGATGCAGATGGAGACCCAATAAAAACCTTCACCAGCATTGGGAATTCCCGGACTGCCTTCACGCCTGAAGGTGACTTGATAAGGGCGGTTGGGGGAAATTCCGGAAGCAAAATCCAAATCTGGAAACGGGCATATCGGACGAAGGGCTTGCCCGTTCGCAACGTCATTCCACAGCCCGCCATAAGGGGCATTGGTCAGCGGGCGGGGACGAATATCATCGATCTCGACTTCGAAATCATCGATCCCGACGACGTCAACGCCACCGTCGGCATACTGGCCGCCGAGGACGGATCCTTCACCGACACCTCGAAATGGATCGTCCCGCAGACCTGGGTGGACGGCACGGAGAGCAAGATCGGCGTCCCCATCGCGACCAACCAGGTCCACCGCGTCTCCTGGAACGTAAAGGGCGACTGGAACAGCAATACCGGCACCCTCAAGTTCGAGGTGCTCTGCCGGGACGCCCGCCGAGTCGACAGTCCCGTGGATCTCCACTTCCTCGAGCTCCCCCTCGCCGACGGCAACCTGACCATAAGCCGCTCGCCCCTCACCGACTCCGACTTCGAGACCCACTTCAAGTACCTCCTCGCCACTGGAGCCCCGGGAATTGGTATGATTAACGGTTCCTTAAGGACCAATCGATCAGCAGTGCCTCAAGGTTCGACTCAATACGTCTTCACCAATGCAGGGAAGGAAGGCAGGGAAGGCCCGACCTCGGCGGAGGTGAACGCCTCCTACGTTGGCACCAACTTGGAGGGTCAGGTCGGCATGTCGACGCAGGGCATCCAAGAATGGACAGTGCCAGTTTCAGGGAACTACGCAATTGAAGCTGTAGGAGCCAGAGGAGGAGAAACTTTCAGTTTAGCTGGTGGTTACGGAGCCTACGCAAGCGGAACCTTCAGCCTAACTCAAGGCCAGAAGTTGAAAATACTCGTAGGTCAATCAGGAGGAAACAATGGTACCAACAGAGCTACTGGAGGTGGCGGTGGTACTTTCGTAGTACTTGACCAAAACAACACTCCTCTAGTTGTAGCAGGCGGTGGAGGTGGAAGTGGTCATTTGATTGCTGGTTACGATGGAACGGACAGTAATGATGGAGGACATGGCTACTGTAAAACCATGAATATAGCAGATATTGGTATTGGAGGCACGAATGGTTCAGGCGGTACCGACAAGGGTGGCAGTGGTTTAATAGGAAATGGAGCTTCCGGTGGAAGTTTAAGCTTTATCAACGGAGGACTAGGCGGCACTGCTGGAAATTCAGGAGCTGGAGGAGGTTTCGGAGGTGGCGGTGGTTCATACTATCACTATGGTAGTGGTGGCGGGGGTGGTTACTCAGGTGGTGGTGGTGGTGGTGGTGTAAGCAACGGAGAGCCTAGAGGTCAAAAGGCCCCTGGTGGAGGTGGCGGTTCCTACACCGCTGATTCCAATGGTACATTAACAACAGGCGTAAATTACAACTATGCAGTGGTCGTCATTACCCGTATTACTGCTTCATCAATAGGAAATACGATTGGAAAAAGTATACTTAGCTCGGACAGAAAAATTACGAAGTTTGGTATAGACAACTTTATATCAGCTCTTGGTCATCGTTATGCTACCGTGGAGGAAGTGACCAAAGCCCGGGAGGCTGCCACGCCGGGCAGCGTGAACCAATGGACGGCGACTCGACAAGTTAAACCGCGCAACCTGCCGGGCAAGGTGAACGAGTTCGGCTTTGACACGGAGAGAACGCCATCGGACAGCGCACGCTATTGGTGGGTAATCGAACAACAACAATAGGAGGCAGTCACACAAGGAAACGAACCTAGAACAGAGCAACGAACCCGAAGGTGAAGACCACCCGACAGAGAAGAAGCCCAAGCGCAACTAGCTTGTCCATGCGTGGCGACTTTGCCTTCCTGTCCTTGCGAGGATTTCGCAACCTAATGTCCTTGCGAGCGCCTGTCCCCTTTTTGTCATTCCGAGGAGCGCAGCGACGCGGCAATCCAGCCGGTACCGCCCTGCCCTCGTCCACCGACCGGATTGCCGCGTCAAGACCTTCGGCCGTTCCTCGCAATGACAAGCTTTCGAGGCGTTGCAGTCCATTGTTGGCTTTCTTCGCCGTCCTCCTTTTGGGCACCGTAACCACTCATGCCGAACTGGTGCAGGTCACGCAAGTCTCCGAGCCCGCGGGATTCCTTTCCGAAACTGATGCGGTAGACACCGGGACGACTTTTGCAAGCGTCACACCGGCCCTTACCTCCAACAACTACGCCTTCGGCTACTGGACGATAAACGACGTCCGTGCGGCGGGCGCCGACGGTCGCTCCCTCACCCAAATCGCCCCCACGATCTCCGGGGCAACCACCTTCAAGGCCTTTTACTTCCAGGAAAGCGCGGATACGGATTCCGACGGGATCATGGACTGGTTCGAGTACCGCATGTTCGGCGACTTATCCAAGGGCCCGACTGACGACCCGGACGGAGATGGCTTCGATAACCAACGGGAAGACGAGCTGGGACAGGACCCATTGGTTTTCGACAAGGTGGGAGACGGGGGCACCTCCGGGCGGATATCGACCGGCTTCGTCTTCGCGGACACCTCCATGGTGAAGGCCACGGTAAAGAGCGATCCCTCCGGATTCGTCACCGCATCCGAAAACTATCTCGAAGTAAACGCCACTCTTTCCACTGTCGACCTCCATGGCGCAACCAACGGATACCACTTCGCCTACTGGTCGGTAAACGGCGTTAGGCAGGCAGGCCCCACGGGCGTAGCCGGCAGTTCGGTCGATCTGAACGTCACGCAGACTACGGAAGTCATCGCTCATTACGTGCCGAGCGACCAGGACGGAGATTCCGACGGCGTGGCCGACTGGTTCGAGCTTTACCAGTTCGGCAACCTATCCAAGGGACCGCAAGACGATCCCGACGGCGACGGATTCAGCAACCAACGAGAAGACGAACTCGGACAGGAGGCCACCATCCCCGATCGCGTGGCCGATGGCGGCACCTCCACGCGGATATCCACCGGCTTCGTCTTCGCGGACATCTCCATGGTGCAAGCCACGATAAAGAGCGATCCTTCCGGATTCATCACCGCATCCGAAAACTTCCTCGAGGTAAACGCAACTCTCTCCACCGTCGACCTCCACGGAGCTACCAACGGATACCACTTCGCCTACTGGTCGGTAAACGGCGTTAGGCAGGCCGGCCCCACCGGGGTGGCCAGCAGTTCCGTCAACATGAACGTCAACCAGACAAGCGAGGTCATCGCCCATTACGTGCCGAGCGATCAGGACAGCGACTCCGACGGCGTGGCGGACTGGTTCGAGCTTTACCAATTCGGCGACCTCTCCAAGGGCCCGCAAGACGATCCCGACGGCGACGGCTTCAGCAACAAGCGAGAAGACGAGCTGGGACAGGAGGCAACCATTCCCGATCGCGTGGCCGACGGCGGCACCTCCACTCGTATATCCGGCGGCGTACTCTTCTTCCTGCAAGCGAACAAGGCTCCCGACGGGCTGGACCTGAACGGAACGACGTCAATTGCCAACAAGCCTGCGGGCCAAGCAGTCGGAACCTTTTCCCCGCAGGACCCGGACGACCCAAACGGCAACGGCGCCTACGATATTTCGCTGGTGGACGGCAATGGATCAACCGACAACGCAAAGTTCACCATCGCGGGAAGCACCTTGAAAACAAATGCGAACCTAGCCGTTGGCAGCTATTCGATAAGGGCGCGGGTAACCGACGACGAGAACGCATCCTTCCAAAAGACCTTCGCCATACAGGCCGTGCCCGACCCCAACAAGGACGACGACAACGACACCCTGACCTACGCCCAGGAGCAAGCCCTCGGCACCTCCGACGACAATGCGGACTCCGACGGCGACGGATTCTCGGACGGGGCGGAAGTTCTAGCCGGAACCAACCCCGCGGACGCAAACTCCAAGCCAAACCAAGCACCCACGGCCATCGACTTGAACGGAACCTCCGTGGCCGAGAACCAACCGGCGGGAACTATCGTCGGGAACTTCCTAGTAACCGACCCCGACGCCAACGCGACCATCACCCTGACCTTCGCCGACGGCAACGGCTCCCAGCACAACAACCTGTTCGCCTTGGACGCCAACGGCACCCTCAGAACCACCGCCACTTTCGACTACGAGACCAACGCCACAGCCTTGCACATACGCGTAAAGGCGACCGACGAACACAACGCCTCGTTGGCAAAGGCCTTCGTCATAAACGTCACAAACGTGGTGGAAGACTTGGACGGGGACGGCATAGAAGACCACGCCGATCCCGACGACGACGGGGATGGGTTTAGCGACGCCGAGGAAATCGCCTATGGTTCCGATCCAAGGAACAACCAGTCTGTGGCCAACCAAGCCCCCACGGCAATCGACCTGAATGGAACCTCCGTGGCAGAAAATCAAACTTCCGGGACTATCGTGGGCGAGTTCAACGCCACTGATCCCGATGCCAACGCAACCATCACCCTAGCCTTCGCCGACGGCAACGGCTCGCAGCACAACAACCTCTTCAGCATCGATGCCAACGGCAGCCTCAGAACCACCGCGACCTTCGACTACGAGACAAACGCCACAGCCTTGCACATACGCATAAAGGCAACAGACGAGCACAACACCTCGTTGGCAAAGGCCTTCGTCATCAACGTCACAAACGTAGTGGAGGACTTTGACGGCGACGGCATAGAGGATCATTTCGATCCCGACGACGACGGGGACGGTTTCAGCGACGCCGAGGAAATCGCCTATGGTTCAGATCCACGCGATGCAAACTCCGTAGCCAACCAAGCACCCGCACAGCTAGACTTGAATGGTTCTTCCGTGGCAGAAAATTCAAATGTAGGTTCCATCGTCGGAACTCTGAACGCCACCGACCCCGATGCCAACGCAACGATCACCTTGACCTTCGCCGACGGCAACGGCTCCCAGCACAACAACCTGTTCACCTTGGATGCCAACGGCACTCTAAGAACCACCGCAACCTTTGACTACGAGACCAACGCCACAGCCTTGCACATACGCGTAAGGGCGACCGACGAGCACAACGCCTCTTTGGCAAAGGCCTTCGTAATCAACGTTACCAACGTAGTGGAGGACTTGGACGGCGACGGCACCGAGGATCACGTCGATCCCGACGACGACGGGGACGGGTTCAGCGACGCTGCGGAAATCGCCTACGGATCCGACCCGAGGAACGCAG
>CAWVZQ010000186.1:0-5961 GCA_963934405.1 uncultured Opitutales bacterium
GCGGACTTTCCGAAGCCGGGGCCGCCTATCTGTACAAGGTCGAGCAGAACGGGTCCGTCACCTATCTCGACAAGGTCACCGCTCCCGACGGGGCGGCCGGCGACTGGTTCGGGTATTCCGTTTCCCAGTCTGGAGACGTTCTCGCCGTCGGGACACTTAAGGCCGATTCGGGCGGACTTTTCGAAGCCGGGGCCGCCTATCTGTACAAGGTCGAGCAGAACGGGTCCGTCACCTATCTCGACAAGGTGGCCGCTCCCGACGGGGCGGCCTCCGACCATTTCGGTTCTTCCGTTTCCCAATCGGGAGACGTTCTTGTCGTCGGGGCACTGGATGCCGATCCAGGCGGACATTCCGATGCCGGGGCCGCCTATCTCTACAAGGTGGAGCAGAACGGCATCGCCACCTATCTCGTCAAGGTGACCGCTCCCGACGGGGCGGCTGGCGACAGGTTCGGGGGTTCCGTTTCCCAGTCGGGAAATGTTCTCTCGGTCGGGGCATCTCAATGGGATCCAGGCGGACTTTCAGGTGCCGGGGCTGCCTATCTCTACAAGGTCGAGCAGAACGGGTCCGTTTCCTACCTCGACAAGGTGACCGCTCCCGACGGGGCGGCCGTCGACAAGTTCGGGGGTTCTGTTTCCCAGTCGGGAAATAGTCTCTCGGTCGGTGCATTACTTGCCGATCCAGGCGGACTTTCCGAGTCGGGGGCCGCCTATGTCTTTCGCAATCGCTTGTGGGGGAATCATAAGCCCGTTTTCTCCAATGCCAGTTTCGCCCAATTCGAGAACAACGCGACTTCCTTCTTCGCCAACGCCACGGATCTTGATCCCGACGACATCACCGCCTATTCGAAATCCGGTCCCGATGCTCCGCTTTTCACCATAAACGTGGCGACGGGCGAACTGTACTTCACCACCCCGCCCGACTTCGAGAATCCCGTCGATGCCGATGGTGACAACCTTTACGTTGTAGAAATTACCGCATCGGACGGGATTTCCAACACCATGCAGGAGTTCGTCGTGCGCTTACACAATGCCTTGGAGGGATCGGAAAAGCCGCCGTTCGTTTCCGTGGACTTGTCCGGCGGAACAGGGGCATCGGATTATCCCGTAACTTACTTGAACGAACGCCCCGACGACTGGAACTCGAGCGTATACAAGACGGACAAGATTCTTCTGAAATGGGTTGCCCCCGGCACCTTCACTATGGGGCAGACGGGGATTGAGACTCCTCTTCAGGTCACTCAGGGCGTGGAGTTCTACATCGGCGTCTACGAGACTACTGGAAGCCAGTATGCCAAGGTGACTGGTTCGGATCCTTCTGGGAAGGGTGGGGGAATAAAGCCCGTCGAGAACGTCAATTGGGAAGATCTTCGCGGCGGCGTCTGGCCCGATGGCGGTCCCGCCGGCACTTCTTTTCTGGGTAAGCTTCGGTCGAAGACGAGCGGCGCCTTCTTCGATCTGCCGACCGAGGCCCAATGGGAATATGTGGCCCGGGCGGGTGGGGCGACGACCTTTTCGCACGGGGACGGCAACGCGACACTTGGGGATTACGCCTGGTACCTTGCCAATTCGGGAGACACCACGCACGAGGTGGGATTGAAACTGCCGAATCCATGGGGCTTGTACGACCTGCACGGAAACGTCTGGGAATGGTGCTTGGACTGGAGGTCAGCTTATGCCGGCGGCGCGGTCGTGGATCCGGTAGGCAGCAAAAGCGGTACCGTAAGAATTAATCGCGGAGGCTCGTACAACGGTTCGAGCGACTGGGCCCGCCTTTCCCACCGAGGCGACTTGGATCCTACTGCTAGGTATACAAACAAAGGTATGCGTTTGGTACTCAATCATTCCGGACGTCTAACCAACCGCGCCCCCAATAACATTATTGCCGGTTCCACGGCAGTATTGGAGCTGGAATCCGTGGGAACGCTTGTTGGCGACTTCAACGCCAGCGACCCCGAAGCCAACGCAACTCACGTTTTTTCCTTGGTCCCAGGCAGCGGTTCCAACCAGAACAACCTTTTCGATGTCGATGCCAACGGAACCCTGACCACGAAGGTGGTGCTCGATCATGAGGTTAACGCGACCTTGAGCATCCGGGTGCGTGCCACGGATGATTACAATGCGAGCTTCGATAAGGTGTTCGCCATCGAGGTGTTGAACATCAATGAGACCCCCGTAATTACGCAGGGAGCGAGCTTGTCGGTGGTGCTGGATGAGGACGAGCAACCCTTGATTTGGTCGTCGCAATGGGCGAATCAAGTTCTGGGCGCATCTGATCCCGATGGGGACCTCCTGACATGGAGCTTGCACACTCCCGCCGCCCACGGGACTGCCACGGTGAGCGGGACAGGAACGAGCCCTACGGTCGTCGTTTATTCCCCGAATTTGGATTATAGCGGAAGCGACAGTTTCGTAATCAAGGCAAGCGATCTCAATAATTCTTCCGACACCGTTACGATCAACGTCACCCTTTCCCCCATAAGCGACCCACCCGTATTTACCGGACCCGTCGGAAGTTCCTTCTCGGTAACAGTATTCGAAAATCAGACCTTTGTTCTGGACTTAAATGCTTCCGACGATCTGGCATCCGGCGGCAGGGACAATCCGGGAATTCCGGAGGCTTCCTTGAACTGGAGCGTGAGTGGCGCTGATTCCTCGTTTTTCGACGTCCACTCCAACTCGGGAGAGCTTTCTTTCAAGAATCCTCCCGATTACGACTTCCCCGTGGATGCCGGTGGCAACAACGTCTACGAGTTGACCGTTACCGTGGATGATGGCGGTTTGTCGGCCTCTCAGGACTTGAACGTCACGGTCACCGACTTGAACGAGCCTCCCGTAATCTCGCAGGGAGCGAGCGTGTCGGTGGTGATGGACGAAGACGGAGACCCGTTGGGATGGCCTCTAGTGTGGCCTAGTCAGGACCTGAACGGAACCGATCCCGAGGGGGACGTAATTACTTGGAGCTTACAGACGGCGTCCGTCCATGGAACGGCCACGGTGGGCGGCTCGGGGGCAATACCCACGACTTTCTCTTATTCTCCAAATGCTGATTTCAATGGGACGGATAGCTTTGTGGTGAAATTATCGGATGGGCTGCTGAGCGACTCGATAATCATTAACGTACGGATCAATCCTCGACCAGAGAACGGCTTGATTCCCTTGGCGAAAAGCTTGACTTACGATTTGCAAATCCCTGATGCCAACAATTTTCTCCTTACGGGAGGAGGATATTCAGAAACCCCCGACCCCGACCTCGTCTTGATGGAAGGAGTGAATTATCGATTTAGCCCCAAAATAGGCGATCATCCTTTATACATAGGCTCCTCGGCAGGCGTGCCGTACGCAGGGAACGAGTTGGCCGGCAACGGGGCGGAAGGGCCCGACGGCATTCTTTCATTCATCCCGAACGAGAATACGCCTAGGCAACTGGTTTACTATTGCGCTGCGGATGGAACGATGCGGGGTGAGATCAAGATTATTTCGGCCCGCCAAAACAAACTGCTGCGACCTAATCCAAGACCGGGGGATCAATTCGGAACAAGCATGAGCGTGTTGGGGAACCAAGTGTTGGTTGGCAGCAATGGGGAATCGAGGGATGGCCTTAACAATACGGGGTCGGCCCATCTTTTTGAGCGAGACTTGAATGGCGTATGGTTGCCCATACAGGCTTTTCGGGCGAGTGCCCCCGAGGATGGCGGTCGGCTTGGTAGGGATGTTTCTTTGTGGGATAATCTGGTAGTCGCGGGAGCTCCGGGACACGATTCAATCGCGGGCTTGAAAGGAGCGGCATACGTCTTCGAGAAGAACGCCACTTCATGGAGCCAGACGGCCAAGCTGAGTCCCTCGGATGGGGCGATCCACGATTATTTCGGTCAAAGTGTTTCCGCCCGTGCGAACCGAGTTTTGGTCGGAGCCCATATGGCGGATCCCGGTGGTGTGTCGGCGGCTGGCGCCGCTTATATTTTCGAGAAGTCCGGAAATGGAACTTGGCTTGAAAAAACCAAATTGGTTCCCAGCGATTCTTTAGCCAACGGTCACTATGGAGTTTCGGTGTCTCTGGATGGCGACTTGGCCATGGTCGGAGCGAGCGGCTCGAATAATGCGAATGGAGTACCCACGGGAGCGGCTTACCTGATCGGCAGAACTGAAAGCGATACTTGGGTGCAAATAACCAAATTGACGCCTGATGATGGTGTCGCAAACGATCAGTTCGGCCGATCGGTGAAATTGGATGGAAATTTCAGCTATGTGGGTGCCCGTTTGCGTGATGGGGGAGGTTTTCAAGACACTGGAGCGGTATATGTCTTTCAGCGCTTGTCCAACGGGCAATGGGTGCAGCAGGCCCAGATAACGGCAAGCAACGCAGGTTCTGAAGGCTATTTCGGGCAAAGCTTGGATGCTAGGGATAACCGTTTGCTGGTCGGTGCACCGGGCAAAATTGGCGACCATGGCAAAAGCAATCCCGGTTATGCCTACCTTTTTGAGAAGGATGGAATCGGTAATTGGAATCAGAAGGCGGAATTTGTCGGCTATGATGGTTTGCCCGATGACGAGATGGGTTTCGACGTTGCCTTAGGCGTATCGATTTTCGCCGGGGCTCCGCTTCGCGATGATCGGGGAGAGAATTCGGGTGGCGCCTATGTTTTTGATAACTCGAACTGGAACGATTTGCCTCCCGTTTTTAGCTCAGGGGATGACTTGACGATAACTATGGACGAAGATGGCGAGCCTCTTGCATGGGTACCGCCGAATTTGACTGCAAGCGACCCCAATGGGGATGTGTTGACTTGGCGTGCCTATTACGAGAACCATTCGGAGGCTAACGGTACTGTGGTCGTGTTCGGTACGGGGGCAAGTCCCGAAGCCTTCCAATATCGTCCGAAAAACGATTTCCATGGGACGGATACTTTTACTCTGGAAGTGTCGGATGGCCTCTACGTCAAGAAGCTGAAGGTTGTCGTTACGGTGAACGGGCAGGCGGATGAGGGTGAACCGGTTGTCCGGATGATGCCGGGATTTCAGCAAAGTTCCCTCTACGCGAACGCAAAGATCGGTGTGCCGATTGCAATCTGGGGATCGGTCGAGAGTGGAATTCCTCCCTTCGATTATACTTTAGATTTCGGTGACGGACAATCCGTTCAGGGATCGGTGACGGATGCGAGGTTCGTGGGGATGGATCACCAGTATCAAACTTCCGGCTTGAAGACGGCCGTGCTTACCATCACCGACTCCATTGGGCAAGTGGTGAAAGCGAATACTCAGATTAGAGTATTTTTACCTTCGAGGGTAACCCTAAACGAGACTCGAAACATGGCGACGGAGCGAGGCTTGCTCTACCTCTATCTTAATGCGGTGGAGGATGTGCAGACCAATGGCTTGAAGTGGTTCGACACCAAGCAGGAAACCCTTTACACCACGGCCACGACTGGGTTTGCCTCGATGGCTTTTTCGGGTTTCGGACATTCCGCATTAACGGATTCCACAGTTCATGCCTACGGAGACATTGTAAGAAAAGCCCTTCGATACCTAACCGAGAACGAGGCAGTTGGAATGAAAGACATACCCGATCATTCCGATGGGCTTGCGGTTAGGCAAAGCGACGATCCGACCGGCAAGGTTCCGGGCAAAGGTGTCTATCTGGTGGAAACCAGTGGGCATGATGCCTATTCGAACTCCATTGCCCTTCTTGCACTGCTGAATTCCTTTTCCGAGGGGAATAAGGCTTCTGAAACTTCGGTCCCGGGCGGACCTTTTTCCGGTTGGACTTATCGAGAGGTGGCTGAAGAGGCGATGCAATTGCTGTTTTGGGCACAAGGCGATGGCAATACAAGAGGTGGTTGGGAGTATCGATTGACCCAAGACCAGCCGCAATACGATGGATCGGTTCAGCAGTGGCCCGTAATTGCGCTGAAGACGGCTCAGGAAAAATGGGGCCTGGACGTTCCGACTTGGGTTAAGGATA
>CAWVZQ010000187.1:0-5955 GCA_963934405.1 uncultured Opitutales bacterium
CACAAGAAGCACGGACTGGTGAAAGGTTGGCGCAAAGTATGGGGACAGGGAGACTTCCCATTCTATTGGGTACAATTGGCAAACTTCACGAACGACAAGAACGAACCCAGCGGGGGAGACGGTTACGCTCGCATAAGAGATGCGGAAAGAAAAGCTCTGGACATTCCCCATTCCGGGATGGCCGTAATCATAGACATTGGAGAAACAGGCAACATACATCCCAAGAACAAACAAGACGTGGGAAAACGTCTGGCTCAATGGGGATTGGCTAAGTCATATGGCAAAGACGTAGTGCCCAGCGGTCCACTCTTCAAAAAACTCGAAATAGACGGGAACAAGGCTCGCATTTACTTCGACCATGTCGGAACAGGTTTGATTATCGGCAAGAAGGAAGGGCTAAAACCGACTGAGGAATTAGTCATCGACGCCAAGCTTCAACGCTTCGCCATAGCAGGAAAGGACAGGCACTGGGTTTGGGCCGATGCAGTCATAGATGGAGATACCGTAACAGTCTCCCACCAAGACATCTCAACACCCGTGGCAGTACGTTACGCCTATTCGGCCAATCCCCTAGGAGCGAACCTCTACAATCGAGAAGGATTCCCCGCCAGCCCCTTCCGCACTGACGACTGGTAAGAAAACTTCAACAGAATTGAAACTTACAAAAGTAATACCAGACTGTCGGCACATTAAGTAATGTGTCACAAGTCTCACTCTCCACACTCCGTTCACAAACCACCAATTCATTATGAAACAACTCGTTTTCCCGATTCTCACGGTCCTCTCCTTGTCCCTCGCCTCCGATGCTCGTGAAGAAAATGGAGTCGTCGAGGGCATACTCATCTCAAAAGACAAGAACTCCATAACCGTGTTGCCCGACGGAGCCAAAGAACCCAAGCGATTCACTCCGCACTGGCGAGGGGGGCTACCAAAGGACGGCGGAGGTCTCGAGAAGAAGATGCTCGAGGAAATCCGTAATCTCATTACCACCAATCGCGTACGTGTTAAATGGGAATTTGAGGAACGGGCTCGAGTTGTCGAAGTGAAGACACTGGTGCCGAAATCCAAGAAAGGCACCATAACAGGAACGATAGTCGCCAAGGGCGAAAACTCAATAGACTTGAAACCCTTCGGCAAAGGTCCCGTGGAACGTTACATCCCACACTGGCGCGGCGGCAACCCTTCCGCCGGAGGTGGTCTCGATAAGAAAGTACTCCAACAACTCGCCCCAATCAAGGTGGGACAAAAAGTGACCGTAAGCTGGGAATACGAGGAGCGTAAACGAGTCGTGAATATTCGCTGACCCACAGTAGCCAAGGCACAAAAAAGAGGGACGGTTGCCCGCCCCTCTTTTCGAATGAGAATATTATCCCTTCGCTACTTTCTAGAGAGAATCCCTAGAATAATCAGCAAGGCCACCAGACTCGCCAGACTCGCATTTGTTCCGACGAAACCATCTATAACGCCTGTAATGTTCCCTATGATATCGCGAGCGCTTCCCGCGTCACCGGCACCGAACACCACCTGAACGACGACCAACAAGCCAATCGCTCCGATCAGAATCTGCGTAATGCCGCCAATTATGTCATTTAATCTCTTTGCTACGTCTTCCATGTTTATATCCCCCTCAATAGTTTGAGTAGTTTGTTTCAGTTATCCCCAGTCACGGCATAGCTAGCTATGTCCGTTTCAGGAAAATTCCCATTATGATTAATATTGCGATCAGACCGACGAATCCTTCCTCGCCACCAATATCACCAACGATCTCCGTCAAGTTCGCTACGACACTCTTACCGAAAATAGCCCCCTTCCCGAAGACAATCTCGACGACAACCCCAAGTGCCACTAAGCCAAGTCCCACCTGCGTGATTACCTTAATCCATTCGTTAAACTGCGTCAGAACATCTTTCATGTAACACTCCTTGTTAGGATTTGAGGCCAAAGGGGGCCTGGACCGGCAATAACCGGAGAAAATCCAAGACCAACCACCACAATCAGCTTCACTGGGATCAACATTTAATCTGAAAATGAGGAATTCGTCAACCTCTATATTAACGTAGATTATAAGACTGATTCGCCGAGATAAACCCCGGGGCGATTAACAAACGGCAAATAGATGAAGTTTTCGAAATACGACTCATTCGACTGCCTACTGAACGAGATCAGCCCGTTCTTCAGTTAAGTTATTGTCAAAATGAATTTAGCTCACATATGAGTCAAAATAGCCTTTCCGATTTCTTAACAAAACCCTAAGACATTCATATGCATCTACATCTTCACTCGCTAAAAGTTTCGCTGACGGCATTTTTCATCCTAGGGTCTGCCTCGTCTATACTTTGGTCTGAGCCGGCAAAGTCATGGAAACTAGTCTGGTCTGACGAATTCAAAGGGCCCACCTTGGACTACTCAAAATGGGGAATTGAGGTAAACGCCTTTGGAGGGGGCAACAACGAGATGCAAATCTATACTGATCGCCACGAAAACGTCCGAGTGGAGAAAGGAAACCTTGTCATCGAGGCTCGCAAGGACGGACATGCCGAGGCAGGCGTCAGACGTGACTACTCTTCCGGACGCATACGTACAAAGAACCGAGGTGATTGGCGCTACGGTCGTATAGACGTTCGAGCCAAACTACCAATAGGCAAAGGCATATGGCCTGCCATCTGGATGCTTCCCACCGACAGCACCTATGGGACCTGGGCATCCAGCGGGGAAATCGATATCATGGAAATGGTCGGGCACGAACCCTCCACCTATCTAGGAACTCTTCATTACGGGGGCAAGTGGCCAAAGAACAAGCATTCCGGCAAACCGCACAAGCTCCCTTCCGGCACATTCGCAGATGACTTTCACATTTTCTCCATCGTGTGGGAGGAAGGAAAGATTCATTGGGCAATCGACGGTAAGTCTTGGCAAACCCAAACGGAATGGTCCTCCGAGGGCGGCAAATTCCCTGCACCTTTCGACAAGCGATTCCACCTCCTCCTTAACCTTGCCGTCGGCGGGAACTGGCCCGGTGCGCCGGACGCCAACACTAAATTCCCGGCCCAGCTCCTCGTTGACTACGTCCGCGTATACCAACTCGCAAAATAAAAATTGTTCACCGGAACGCAACCTTGAGAAGATTGAAGATGCAAGCAGTCCCCCATACAATCAGTGTGTTGCGTTAGCTTCTCTAGTGCGATACTCGCTTAGCTTCTGTTGGACGATCGCCTTTTCCGCATCAGTTAGGGCCTTGTACCCTCGGCCTTGCGGCCATCCATAACCCCATCGATACCAAGTTGGAAAATAAGGACCACCACCTGCTCGCACCGCTTCGTACATGAGCAGGGCCAAAGCCTCGTCCCCGGTCGTTTTCCGTATGCATTTCCGAAACTTGAGATCAGCCGCTTTTCGTTCCTCAGCAGTACCGCCCTTCCAGTAGGCAACGTCGTGCTCGACGCAGCAACCTTTCCACAATTCCCTATCCTTGAAGGTTCCGTCAACGAAAAGGCTGCAACCATCACTCTTGAAATCGGCCAGATTAGGCTCCCCTGACTCCTTGGGAGTTTCACAGCCGAAGAAAAGCAAACAGGCAATAGGGAAGACCCGAATCGAACCGTGCATGCCTTTCCCGAATCTCACTCCACCGTTACCGACTTGGCGAGATTACGTGGTTTATCGACGTCGAGACCGCGAATGCGGGCAAAGTGATAGGCGAAAAGCTGCAGAGGTATGGTCGCCACAAGTGGACGAACCACCTCGTGCACGGCAGGTACGCGAAAAACATCGTCGGCTGCCCCATCAGGCACTTCAACGCCTTCAGGTACAATGGCAAGCACGGGACCGTTCCGAGCCTTCACTTCCTGCATATTGGCAATCGTCTTGGCTCCCAGTTCTCCTTCCTCGACGAGGAAAATGGAAGGGCACTCAGGATTGATGAGAGCAATCGGACCATGCTTCAACTCGGCCGCAGGATAACCTTCTGCGTGGGCATAGGAAATCTCCTTCAACTTTAGAGCACCCTCAAGGGCCACCGGATAAAGGTCCTGACGACCAAGGAAAAGCAAGTGCTCTGCCTCGGAATATTTCTGGGCCAACTCTCGGAGGGTTTCTCCTCGTTGAAGGATGCTCTGAACGTTCTGGGGAATGTGTTGGAGAGCTTCCGCTATTTCACGACCTTGAATTGGCGAAAGTTCGCGCATACGGCCTAGAGCCAATCCCAACATCGCGCATAGGGCCACTTGCGAAGTGAAAGCTTTGGTAGATGCCACACCAATTTCAGCTCCGACCCGTTGATACACTCCTCCATCGGTTTCACGGGCTAGGCTGGAGCCAACCCCATTGGTGATACCAATCGTGAGAAGGCCTTTCGTACGCGCTTCCCGAACAGCTTCAAGGGTATCTAAGGTTTCACCCGATTGGCTGACTGCAATGACCAAGGTATGTCCAGCCTTGGGAGAATTTCGGTAGCGAAACTCGGATGCATGCTCCACTTCAACGGGGACACGGGCCAACCGCTCGATCAGGTATTCACCCACCATGCAAGAATGCCGGGCCGTACCGCAAGCCACGAACACGATGCGATCCAAACGACGTAGTTCGTCCTCATGTCCTTCCAAACCGCCCAGTTTAGCAGTCGTACCATCGTCACCGAAACGACCGCGCAGGGTATTCTCCAAAGCAACAGGTTGCTCAAAAATCTCCTTTTCCATGAAAGAATCAAAGTCCCCCATCTCAACGTCCTCGACCGTTTGGTCGATCGGTTGGCTCACCGCTTGGGCATCCTCGCCCTGCATCGTAATGATGCGGAAACCGTCTTCCCGTAGGAGGGCGATCTCTCCATCCTTCAAGTAAACGGCATCACGCACTCGACCGACAAAGGCCGAGGCGTCGCTGGCAAGGAAAGTTTCGCCATCCCCCAAACCGACGACGAGGGGAGAGCCTCGACGAGCTCCAAGCAAGAAACCGGGTTCATCCACGCAGAGTACGGCGATACCATACGCCCCTCGACATTGGGAAAGAGCCTCTCTTAGAGCTTGAGCAAAACGGTCTTCCTCTCCCTCTAGCCGGGCATAGTGATAAGCAATCAAGTTGGAAAGCACCTCTGAATCGGTTTCAGAGGAAAACTCAATGCCTTTCCCCTCCAGAATGCGCTTGAGCGGGCCATAATTCTCGATGACTCCGTTGTGAACAAGCGCGATCTTGCCATCCTGACTTAAATGCGGATGGGTATTGGATACCGTAACCGCGCCATGAGTTGCCCAACGCGTGTGAGCGATCCCCAAAGTTGAAGTTGGATTATTCTGCCGAAGGGTCGCAGCCAAATTCTCCACGCGTCCAGTCTCCCGGACCAAGGAAAAAGAATTACCATCGTGAAAAGCTGCCCCGGCTGAATCGTAACCGCGGTATTCCAACCTTCGCAACCCGTCAATCAACGCATCTTGAGCAACCCTATTACCTAAATAACCAACAATTCCACACATGCGGAGTGGAGATACGGCAAATCGACTGATTAATCAAGAAACATCACCTATTGAATTCCCACGAAAATCCGTGAAATGCCACCTAAAGATAAGGTGAAGTCAAAAATCACAGCCAAAACAACTATTGAACGGCTTTCCCAAAGATTTGCATCTCGTGAATGGACCAGAAAAGGCCATTCACTCGACCGGTTTGCGTGATCTTGAGGTGCTTCGCCTGGGTAGTGGGGAAGATGATGTCGGTTATGGGATGCTTGCCAACGCCTATAGCCAAGGGCTCCGACCATTTCTTTCCATCTACGGAGGACTCGACTTGGTAGCCGCGAGGATAATCACGAGTGGAGCCACTTGAATCCAGTTGAATGCGATTCACTTTGCAGACTGAAGGCAATTCAACTTTCACCCACATGCCGGGAACTTGTGAGGCCCCGGTATCGTATCGGCTTTTACCGTTTCCGTCTACGCATCCTCCTAGTTTGTTTGCTCCATGACT
>CAWVZQ010000188.1:0-5901 GCA_963934405.1 uncultured Opitutales bacterium
AAAACGGGCTCACTGATGCCGATGGCGACCACGCAGACTGGATCGAAATCCACAATCCAAACCCGTTTGCAATCGAGCTTGGAGGATGGTCGCTCACTGACGATCCGCTGCGCCCGAACAGGTGGGAGTTCCCGTCACGCAATGTTCACGCTGGCGAATACATGATCGTTTTTGCATCGGGAAAAAATGGCGCACTCGATGCGAGTTTTAGGCTCGCCAACGCTGGCGAATACCTTGCCCTGATCAATCCCGATAACGAGGTTTTCAGTGAGTTAGCGCCGACATATCCAGTGCAATTCAACGGTGTCTCTTATGGGATACCGTCTGGCAGCAAGGCGCCCGCCTTCCTCAACCCGACGCCCGGCGCCGCCAACGGACCCGCCTTGATGGAAATCGCACCGGCGGTCACGAACGTCACAGAGACCCCGCCCCAACTCGCTGAACAGGACCCGCTGACGATCAATGCAACGGTCACGCAGCGGGCGGGCGTAGTGAATGCCGTGAAGTTGACATACCGCATTGGATTCGGATCCGAACAGACGCTTTTGATGTCCGAAACCGGCGTCGGGATCTACTCCGCGACGATCCCCGCATCGGCCTACTCTGCCGGCGACATGGTGCGCTGGTATGTCACTGCAGGTACCTCCGACGCGATCCCATTCGGCGACGAGGATCCAATCGACTACTCTCTTGTCGATTCGCCTCGAATAATCTCCACCGAAGACGGCACAATGTTTTACAGCTACACACGCCGGGCTGGCGCGGATTCGGTCACGCTAACGGTTGAGTGGTCAGAGAACTTGTTAAGTTGGGAAACCGCCGAGGGTGCAGGAGCCTACATCCTTGCCGATTTTGAGGCTGGGACAGTACGCGAATTCCTACTATTCCCTCCGGGAACCCGTGGGTTTGCTCGCTTGAAAGCCACCGTGATTCCCTAGAGCCTGTCTGGAAAACCAGAAAGCATGAGCAATCAGGCCGATACTGTGAGATCAGGCCGAACTTTTTTCAAAAGCCGCTCAGCGCTTGGCCAAGCAGTCGCGCACTAAAAATTCATCGCTATTCATTTGGCTTCAGCCTTCAATTCTTCAGTCGATAAAAACGTTTGGTCAAAACCGGGGTTGTTTTGTCGATATAGGTAAACGTAGTATCTTTCAATTTGACGGATTCCAAAGTATGCCAATTACCGAGGTCGGCACTGTACTGTATTTCGTAGGTTGCTCCCGCTACTCCCCGGATCATCAGTTGGCTCTTAGCCAAGTCGAATTCCAGCGACACGAGCAGGCTGCCTAGCTTGGCCCCTTTTTTGATGAGGAAATTTTTTGTCTCATCATTGGTATAATCAAGTGGGGTTGAACCGGATGCGTCTCTACTGTTTATGGGGGCTCCTGCCAAAACTAGCACGGTGGCAACATCCGCACGACTTGAAGCGGCCCAATGCAGTGGAGTGGCTCCATCCAAATCCTTTGTTCTCAAATTCGCCTTATTTTCAATCAATAGAGACGCTATTGCGCCGTTAGATGCATAATGCAAAGGAGTAGTATTATCTTTTGCGCCGGCGTTTACATTGGCTCCTTTTGAGATGAGATATTCAACCATGGCATCCGACCTTGCGAAATGCAGGCAGGTCATCCCATGGTCATCTGCTGCTTTCACCTCCGCGCCTTTGTCGATGAGTAGCTGGACGCCATCCACGTGGTTGAATTTTACAGCCTGAAGTAACGGGGTCATATTGTCCTTACCCTTGGTGTCCACATCAACGCCCAGCAACAACAGGTACTTGACTGAATCGAGCATATTTTCTCCTATCAAGCTGTGAATTGCTTCATTGCCGTCCTTTGCTTTGGCATGAATATCGGCTCCGCCATCGAGCAATACCTTGACTGTCTCTGGGTTGATGGCCACGTGTAAAGGAGTCCATCCCCAGTCATCCCGCGCATCCGGGTCGAGACCCTTATCAATAAGCAATTGCACCATTTCAGCCCTCCCGAAATGCGCGGCGGCACGCAGGGATGTCTTTCCCAGTGACTTTTCCTTAAAGTTGTAGTTGGCCCCAGCCTTGATCAGTATCTTTGCGTAGTACGGAAGGCCTCTGGTGCAGACCACTCGGAACGGAGTATCTCCCTTGGCACGTTCAATATTCAAATTGGCCCCACCATCAATCAAAGCCCGAAGGACGGCTTCGTTGCGGGTGGCCTCGGACGGAAATGAGTCACCCAAGGCGGACCAGAGTCCGTTATGTATTCCCGGTGCACCATCCGGATTCGCACCGTTCTGGATCAGCCAAGTCACCATCTTCACCTTGCTTGAAACACAAGCCAGTTCAAGGGGGGTTAACGGCAGTACCCGCCCAAGTTCGGGGGAAAACCCAAGGGGATTTCCCAATTTACCGTCATCGTCCTTCAATGCTCGGGTATGTCTGAACCATTCTGGCCCAGTATTGGCATCGATCACCGTGACATCCTCTCCTACCACGAAGGTAGGAGGATTGTTTTTTAGTGCCGTTCCTTTCAGCCAAATACTGTTGAGCAGCAGAAATTGAACAGGCCCGTATGTTGGGTGCATGAGGTTGTGATCTTTTGCGATGCTCACGAAGTTGTCACCTTCCCTAACCGTATATTGTTTGACCTCAACGTCATTGATGCCCTTTGGATTCAATTGGGCGTTTACCTTGGCTCCGGCTTTTACCAATTCAGTAGCAACATCGACGTTCCCATGAAATGCAGCAACATGAAGTGCTGTGTGTCCGTACTTGTACTCGTTGGGATCCTTACCCCTTGAAAGAAGCGTCTTGGTCAGCTCAATATCGCCTTTGAACACAGCCATTTGTAGTGACATTCTATGATATGGGTCATAGTAGGGTGGAGTCGTGATTTTTTTTATTTCAAGAAAATCAGAAGAATTTCCGATTGCTCTTCCAGCCTTGTCGGTTACGACGAATTTGACCATGAACTCATCAGTTTGTTTTTTATTTTCAAGGTTCACTTTCATCGATTTAAACAAAGCCGATTCAGTTAATACTATGTTGTTAAGTGGCTTCCAATTCTTGCCTGCATTGGAGGAGTAAAATAGTACCACTTGGAACCCCGCCTGATGACGGTATTCAAACTTCAGCTCATCGTTGTCGTGTATGGTTAAATCCAGTTTGGGGCTAGCAAAGGATGTATCCAAACTCCAGTCGCTCATATGTGTGGTAGTCGCTGTAGCGAAAGGTTTGATGGTGTCTATACGCGCAACATTACTTGATATAGACCTAAAGGAGTTAGAGGTGACTGTTTTGCTTTTTTGCCAGTCAGTAACCCATTTTCCACCACCACCACCACCGCTGATTCCACCGCCACCGCCCGAAATGTATCGTTTTTGGGAATAGCTTATTTTCTTGGAGGTGGGGGTTGACGTCCATCCATCCATAGCCGGTTTGGTGAAATCAGCTTTGTACGGCTCCGCTTGGCCAAGCACAACAAAGCACAGGGCGACCATTGAACTAATTAAGTATTTTATTTTCATTACATTCTTAGGCTTTAAAAATTGAGGAACAAAACTGCAAGCAATCTCAAGGCACCCATTTTGTGAAATATGAATCATGTTAAGGTTTTTTGCTAGTTGACTATTGAGGAACCGATAAAGCATCCAAATGATGCATCTTGGTGCATACACCGAGTGGTTTGCTTGGTTGGTATTGAGGCAAGTAAATTCATTTCAACGGCCGTTTGGCGTAGGAGCGTTCCAGAGGCAGTTTTTCTTTTTTTGCCTCGCGAAAAAGTAAAACCTGCTAACGGGCATGGAGTGGGCGGAGCCGTCGCTTTTGGCGACATAAGCACCGCCACGTTGGTAGTTTTTGATATTCATTTGTGCCGAGGCCTTGTCGGGGTTGACCGGGAGCTTGGTCCCTTTGCCTGCGTGTCGTAGCGAGATTCCTTCCAGCGGAAAGCTCGAGGCATCGTTAAAGTAAAACGGCTTGCGCTCGTCTGTCTCCCACATCAACACGTTTTCACCAGCCAGATCAGCTAGTTTGATTGTGTTGGGATGCTTACCAGCTAGTTTGCCAAAAATGCAGAGTGATCCATTCATGATATAACCGGAGAGCGTTTGGTAGCCGCTGTTTTTGCGTGCCTTAATGTCCTTGCACTGTGGGGTGTCCATCGGGCAACTAAATGTCTCCAAGACGGAAGAATAGGGATATAGTAACCCTGTCTTTATGGCTTCTCTACCTTGTGGTGGGCGGTTATGCCACTTACCCCGTGCGCTGGGATCGTAGAGCCAACCCGGGCCGTTCAAGGCGCTGCTTCCCCAGTTGGGATACGGCATGTAGTCGTCGAAGTCCGCGGTGTACATCATATTAGCCAGCATGATTTGTTTGAAATTATTTAAGCACCGGGCCCCGACCGCCTTGTGCTTAGCTTTTGCCAAGGCCGGCAACAACATGCTTGCTAGTATGGCAATGATAGCGATGACGACCAGCAACTCGATCAGTGTGAAACCTCGCTCGGTCAACCGGCCAATCCGTTTGCCGGGAAGGCTGCTACACAAGTATGTGCTCTTGAACGCCATCGATTGATTTTTTGTTATTTGTTTTCTCCTTTGGCCAGACGCTGGGCCTCCTCCGGAGCAACCTTCTCCAAGTAGGACATCTCCGTATCTGCATCTTCACCTTCAATCATTCGTTCCATGGCTTGATCCTTCATGAACTGCGCTAACTCTGCATCGCTGCCTGGTTTTAGCTCAGTTGCTTCTGCTTGTTTCTCTTGCAATTCCTCCGTGCTACATCCCAGCCATTTCCCAACATATGATTGCTCCAAAAAATGAACTCGTAATGGAACATAAACTGCGGTCGCGGTGACTATTCCTAGAATTACCAAAAGAAAACGGAAGCTCAATTTTTTAAAGATTTTAAGTCGGGAGTTACAATCCTTACGCAAATTGGCCACCTCTTTCTTCAACTCACGTTGAGAGTCTGCAAGATGAATGGACTCGCCTAAAGTCTCGTTAAGCGTGTGTTTGATGCCGATTATTTGGTCTTCAGTTTTTTTGTCCATGACTAAGCTACTAAATACTAATTACGAATCTTCTTCGTCTTTTTTTTGAGCCTATCAAGCTTTTCCTTAATAAGTTCGTCGAGCAGATCACTAAGTGGAACGCCTCGCCCACTAGCGAACTTTTGTAGAGCAGCTTTGTCACCTTCATCGATCCATGCAGAAATACTCCTCTTACCATCTTTCCGCACGTTGGGCATATCTTAGTTTGGAGAAGGAACAGAGCAAGATCGGGATAACGGGCAAAATTCCGAATAATGGTGAATCTGTCCCAGACCAGTAACAAAAATTAAAACTTTACCCATCACATTTCGCTTAAGAAGGTAGGTGTATACACCAATTTGAAGAAAAGTCCATAAAAAAAACAAGAAATTACTATAAAAATGTAATTAAACCCCAGAGCACAAAAAATGGAGATTTAATTTTCTCAGCTTTTAATTCTTCGGCTGTCTGGGCTCGTTTTTTACGGAGGAGCGTGGTGACTGGTCTGCTGTGGGTTTGATGGGAACCTCTCCGTCACCAGTCGGCTTGCCGCCCAATAGCCAGGCGAGGTTAAACCGGGCGATGCGCGTCTGGGGAAGGTGGCCTTCGAAGTGCAGATAGATCCAACCTTCGCTTGCCGTATCGGGCCGTCCAGCGGAAAGGGAGGAATATTGGAAGGGGCCTTTCCAAACTAGTCGCTTCAAAGGCCAGGTCTTTGCGCCGTCAAAGCTCACCCAAACCGTGCCAAGTTTGCGGCCAGCAGTGCTGTCGCAGTTGCTGTAGAGCAAGATGTCCCGGCCCGCAATCGGCAGGCGGACAAGTCCGGCAAAGCAGCCGTAGTTCGTGTCCTGCGGTCCGTCGGGCAGGATGTCGACGATCCGCCAGCCGG
>CAWVZQ010000189.1:0-5888 GCA_963934405.1 uncultured Opitutales bacterium
GTACTCCTCCCAGTCGCCGAAACCGTCGCCGTCGTTGTCGCCGTGCCCCGAGATGTTGACGTCCACGTTGGTCAGGTTGCCGTCGAGGTGGACGGTGTTGAAGGAGTTCGTGCTGTTGTTCCAATCGCCGTGGTGGGCGTAGGGTTCGCCAACCTGCCACTGGGCGTCGAGGTTGCCGTTGCCGTTGCCGTCGCGGAAGGCCTTGATATCGTAGTAGTGGCCCTTGGGTAGTTGCATGGAATAGGAACCGGGACCGTTGGGTAAGGTTAGTTCACGAACCTTGGTTCCGTTGTCGTCGAATGCCCACACCACGACGGGACCCGGCACGGGACCGAGGTAGGTGACGGCGCCCGATACGGTCGCGTTGGTCTCAACCGTTGGCGGAGGAGCCGATTGGAAAAGGGTTTCTATCTCAGAGGGTGAGAGGACGCGGTCCCACAGGCGGTAGTCGTCCAAGCTTCCCTTGAAGTAGGAGGTGTTGCCTGCGGGGCGGTTGCCGATGGTGAAGAGGTTGGATGCGTCGGATACAGGGGAGCCGCTGCCATTTACTCGGGTCGGCGTGGCGACTTGGGCACCGTTGACGTACAAATGGGTGGCATGCCCTGTAGCATTGCTCGCTCCGGTTCCATTCCAAGTGAAGGCGACGTGCGACCATTGGTCGAGTAGGGGAGCTCCCCCTCCGGTATAGGTTGGATGATTACCTGTAAATTGCCGCACCCAAGTGAGGTTTGTGTTGCCCGAGTTGAGGCGCCAATAGCCCGTTGTCGTGGAACGCTTGGCCAGAATGTAGCCGCCGTCGGGGTCGTTTTCCCGCAAAACCCAACCGGCGAAGGTCATGGGGTAAAGATCGTCGAGAGCGGTGGCTCCAGGGAAGGAAACGTAGTCGTTCGTCCCGTCGAACTTCAGGGCGCCGCCGATCCTGCCTGTCTCCCAGTGGGCGTTGGAGAGGGCGTCGAAGCCATTGAGCGTCCCGTTGACGTCGTTGCCCGAGGCATCGTGCAGCACCGAACCATTCGTTTCGTCGAAGGTCCAGTGAGCGACAAGGCCGAAATCCAAGCCGGGGGTTGAATTGGCGTCGTATGGATTGGTGCCCGCCTGCTCCTCGTGGAGGTCGAGGAAACCGTCCTCGTCGGAGTCGCGGTCGACGAGAGGTACGTTGAAGTCGTTTCGGGTAGCATTTACCTCTATGGACTGGCTTGCATGGTGAGCCCATGGGTCGCCGTTATTGGGCCAACCGTCGGAGTTGGCGTCGCGGAAGGCCTTTACGTCGTATTTTTCGCCGCTGAGGACAGGGAAGGAGTAAGCGCCGGGAGCGGCCATTTCCAGCTCCTTCAAGCGATTCTCGTTTTCATCGTTGAGCCAGACCCGGAAGGGACCCGAATCGACAATTCCGGAGTAGGTTACCTGTCCGCCGAGATCGACCACGTCGAGACCGCCCTCGTACACCCCGATGTCGGGAGCTGCGTCCTGATTGCGGGGCAATCCGTGGAGATCCATAGGCATGATACCTGCAGAAAGGGGGTTACCTGCGTTGATGAGAGGGGAACCGTTGCGCAAACGATAATCAAATCTTTCAGGATCGAAGAAGAATTCATCGGCAGAAGCGGTGTCGTTCACTTCTTTGACCATGGTGTGGTTGAAGTCGACGTAGCTCGATCCATCCTTGTGGAGGTTTTTGGCTGTGGTGGCGTTGTTGTCCCAGATGATGGAGTTGGCCATGGAAACGATTGCTCCGCTTCCCAAGTAAAGACCACCACCTGTTGTCGCGTTGTTGTCGACTATTGTGGAATGAATGACGGATGCGTTGCTGTCCCAAGCTACTAAGGCGCCTCCTTTGACCGCCTGATTCTTGACCATGAGAACATTGTATAGAGCGGCCGAGCTACCCATGCTCAGCTTTACGGCGCCGCCCCATTCGGCGTAGTTCCCGATGAATATGCAGGAGAAGATTGCCGGAGAGCCACTGTTGTACACGCAGAGTCCGCCGCCGCCGCTGTTGGCACCATAGGATACGTTACCGTAAAAATAAAGAAAGCTCAGTCTAGGGCTGCCGTTGTCTGCGAGAATGCCGGCCCCGCGTTTGTCCCACTCGCCCGGGCCGGATGCTCGACCGTGCTCGATTCTGAAGTTGGACAGGACTGCCGTGCGGTCTACGCCGGATGCCGTCACCACGTGATAGGCGTTGTCGTCGTGCCAATTTTGCCCCCCGAGATCACCAGTGAGAACGGTGGCCCATTCGTTTTGCCCGGTTCGGTCATCGGGGGTCGCCTCGTTGCCCATGAATCCGCCGTGGAGCTCTACCCGGTTCTTCAGCTGAAAAGTTGAGGCCCGACTGTTGAAGGTTTGTCCGGGACCGATGTCGGGGCGATAAACGCCCTCGGCCACCCAGATTTCCGTGCGGACGCTGCCGCTGGCTTCCGTCAAGGCAGATTGCAAACTCGTAAAGGCGTTGGCCCAGGATTCGCCGCTGTTCGCCCCGCTGGCGTTGTCGTCGACGTAGATCACCTTGCCGACAGGGGGCAGGGAGAAAGCACTGAGGGAATTGCTGGACGCAGCGATTTCCTCTGCGTCGGAATAACCGTCGTTATCATCGTCGGGATCGAGATGGTTCTCGATGCCGTCTCCGTCGATGTCCTCGACGACGTTGGTCACCGTGATGGGGAAGACTTTCTCGAAACTGGCGTTATGCTCGTCGGTGGCCTTTACGCGTATGCTAAGGGAGGCGTTGGCCTCGTGGTCGAAAGAGGCGGCGGTTTTCAGGGTGCCGTTTGCGTCGAGGGTGAAGAGGTTGTTGTGGGTGGAACCGTTGCCGTCGGCGAGGGCGAATAGGTGGCTAGCGTTGGTATCGGGATCGGTGGCGTTGAAATCGCCCACGAATGTGCCGACGGATTGGTTTTCGCCCACGGCAAAAGGAGCGCTGGAGTTGATGTCGGTTGGAGGGGAATTGTAAATCGGGAAACTGGATGCGTTGTTTATATTAGTGCCCGCTTGGTGTTCCTCCCAATCGCTGAATCCATCGCTGTCGGCATCGTTTTCCCAAGTAATGGCAATATCAATCCCCGAAAGGTTTCCGTCAATTTGGAGAAGGTTGAAGCTGCTGGTGCTGGCGTTCCAGTCGCCGTGGTGAGCGTAGGGTTCGCCGATGGACGGATCAAGAGAACCGTTTTGATTGCCGTCACGAAAGGCCTTGAGATCATAGGCATGCCCGATGGGTAAGTTGACTGAGAATGCACCCGGACCATTGGCCAAGGTAAGTTCCCGAATTTTGTTCCCGAACGCATCGAATACCCAAACGATGACAGGGCCTGGAACATTGCCCACATGGGTGACCACCCCCGAAATGGAAGCATTTAGGTCAGGTGGGGAACCTCCGCTGGAGTTGGCTGAACCGTCTTGGGTGTCCAAGAGGAATCCCCCGGAATCCCCGAACCCGGTATTTGCCAAGTCGATGCTTGAACCAGTGTCCTGAGTGTTCAGGGTGAACCCGCCCGAATCGGCGAATCCGATCGTGTTCGTTGTGTTGTTCCCTCCGGTGTCCAAGGTGAATCCGCCGGAATCTCCGAACCCGGTCTGGTTGGTGTCCAAAGAGGTTGCCGACCCATTCGACGTATCAAGAGCAAAACCCCCGGAATCCCCGAACCCGGTGTTAGCAAAGTCAACGCCTGAGCCAGTTGAATCCTGCGTATTGAGCGTAAAGCCACCGGAGTCCCCGAACCCGATCGTATCCGTTGTGTTGTTCCCCCCGGTGTCCAAGGTGAATCCGCCGGAATCCCCGAACCCGGTCTGGTTGGCATCCGGGTCGGCCGACAACGGGGTAGAAACCAATGTCCATGCAAGCAGGCAATGGGCAAACGCACGACTCCTCCAAGAGTGCGGTTGCCGAGCGCTGGCGAAAGACAAGTGCCTTGGCATCGTTCGGATTATCGAGAGGATATTCGGTGTTCGCTTATATCGTCCTGACTTAATGCCCTGACCAAATTAGTTGCACGCAACGCATGCCTATGGCGGACGAAGAAGACGTAACCGGACCTATCAGTTCCAACTGGAAAAGGTTTGTCGCCGCCCCTGACCCTGACGTTGGCGTGAATAGCGGTGTTGGCACTTCCGAATCGGCTGCTTCGAGACCCAAGTAGGATCCGCCGTAAACAATTGCCTTCAGAGTTCCTTGGTCATTCCATGCGTCCTCCGTCCACTCGGCGACGTTTCCAATAATGTCCTTTAGGCCATATCCGTTGGCGGTGCGACCGGCAGCTGGCGAGGGACTCGTTACCACCGTGCCAATGGGGGTGTAAAAGGGAGCACCGCTATATCGGGTGACCGCAAACTCATCGGCAAAAGTCGAATGATTAGAAGGAGCAACGTCACCCCAAGGCCAAAGTTTCTGCGAGAGTCCGCCAGTTGCAAGTTTTTTTAAGATTGGAGCGGGAGGCAAGCGATAACCCGATGAATTGTTGTCAACGCAGTTGTAGAAACTGGGGACGGCTCCTACTCCTGAAGGAAACGAGATGGAGGCACCTGACCTGAAGACTTGATTGTGTCCGGCATCGTATACGTTGTTGCCGTTGAAGTCTTCGAATTCTTTGGGTTCGAAAATACCATCACCATCGTCGTTTCCGATAGCTTCACCCGGATCCCAGTGCCCATTGCCGTTCGTGTCGGCGACGGCGGGATCGAACCATTCGTTGTTTGCATTTCCAATGTCTATTACACCATTGCCATTTTGGTCGTACCCGCCTTCCGAATAGTCGACATAGTAGGGTGGCTGAAGGCCATCCATTTCGGAGCGAGCGTTGCACCACTTGACGGCTTCCCAAAAGTTGATGCTGGTAATCGGATCATTATCGTTCGCGCCACCCGCGGCCATGGGCAGGCCGGAATACCCGTTGGCAAGCGCCCATTGAGCGACCTCGTCCCATTTTTCGTTCGTAATCTCGTTTGGGTCGACGAATATCTTGGTCAAGCCCTGAAACCAGTTTGTGTTGTCCACGAAGGTTACGCTGCTCTGGTTACTGGGATCCGGTTGGTAAAAGACATCCCAGAACACTTCTTCGAGGGAGGCGTCCGCTTGGCCGGAATCACCATGATCACCGTCGCCGCCGTTGTTGCCCGAACCGGCAAAGCCGGAAGGGTGGTCACCATAGGTCGCAATAACACGAATTTTTCCGTTTGCGGTGAACTGTTGGTTCCAGTCTGCTTCCGCGTTCCATTCCACGGCTTTGTTGGTTCCTGCCGTTACGTTGGCATCGACTGCCCCTGTGATGGCCGTACATCGGACGGGAAAGGTCAGACCGTTGTCCGGACTAAACCAGAGTTCCACGAATGCCTTCTGGCCGGCATCCAGCGTTAGGTTGTAAGTTACGTCGACGAGCTTTGTTCCCGTTCGCTGGCTCGCCGTTATGCCCGAAACGACGGGCGGTGCGGCGGAAACCATATAGGCGAAGGAACAAGCCATCGACAAGAGGAGGAGTCTTGTTTTCATGTTAGCTTTCTTGTTGTTCGAGGTTATGAATTGTTAGTAAGCAAGTTGGGTAAGTCGTAAAACATACCAAAACTTGAAAAGAACATACTGAATCCAATCATAATTGAGTGATGATTTCGAGAAGGTTTATCAAGTTTTTGCACTATATTACTCACTCTATTAGCGGAAAACCCGAAAATTATGCATTTTTATGAAAAAAAACTCGATTTTTTGATCAAGTGCCAAGGTAGACTAGCCCTGGAAGTAAGAAAAGGAAACCATTTGCAACCTTGAAAAGACAATGCTCAGGATAAACCCTCGCCAAACCATTTTTTCATCAGTGGCCAGTAGCAGGCAAATCCCAAAAGAAAGAATACAAAACCACCTCCAACTGAACCGCCGCTACAAGTCGCCAAGCTGATAAGCAAGA